>NZ_MAAX01000099.1:788-30823 GCF_002162835.1 Nonlabens dokdonensis | reverse complement strand
AGGATTAGATATGGATTTTAAAGGAAACCCATTCGGCCCGATGCCCGCACTTATGGCTACTGCAGAGTATGTGACTAAAGTTCATGCTGTATGTACAAGAACAGGAAATCTCGCTCAGTATTCTTACCGTAAGACCGCAAATGAAGACGTTGTTTTATTAGGTGAACAACAAGAATATGAACCTTTAAGTCGCGCAGCTTATTACAAAGCCATGCTTTCTCAAAAAGTGAAAGATATGGATGTAGATATAGAAGAAATTGAACAGGATAAAGAATCTTAAAATGCAATATAAAGGCACTAGACTTGAAGTAAATTTAGATGCTCTTGCACACAATTACCATTATCTAAAAAGTAAAATAAGCGGCGCCACAAAATTTATGGCCGTAGTTAAGGCAAATGCTTATGGTCATGGAATAGTTAAAGTGGCACAAAAATTACAAGACTTAGGAACCGATTATTTTGCTACCGCCTATACAGAAGAAGGTGTAGAACTTAGAGATAATGGGATAGTTACTCCTATTCTAATCTTACATGCGCAACAGCACAACCTAGAGATTTGTATAGATCGTTGTCTAGAACCAGTGATTTATAGTATGGAAATACTGGATGCTTTTATCGCTTTCGCGAAAGCGAAACAACAACAATCCTATCCCATACATCTAGAATTTAATACAGGTTTAAACCGTATAGGTATAGATCCTGAAGATGTCCAAAAAGTTATACGTATAGTAAAATCTAGTCCAGAGGTAAAAGTGCGTGGGCTACAGTCGCATCTCGCAGCCAGTGAAGACCTTAATGAGGATGATTTTACACAACAACAGATCACTAAATTTGAAAAGATAGCGACTGTTCTAAAGGAAGAGCTTTCCTATGACTTCTTACTTCATGAAGCAAATACTAGTGGAATTCTTAATTATAGCAACGCTCACTACACAATGGTACGTTCTGGTATTGGGTTGTACGGTTTTGGTAATGATTCAAAGCATGATGTTCATTTAAAACCTATCAGCTCTTTAAAATCTAATATTTCACAAATACGTAGTATTGAGCCAGGAGAAACAGTAAGTTACAACCGCAAGTTTGTAGCAAAAGATCCTACTACCTATGCAGTTATACCGCTAGGTCATGGCGATGGTATTAACCGTATTTATGGTTATGGTAATCTCAACGTTTTTGTAAATGGAAAACCTGCTCCTACATTAGGAATTATATGTATGGACATGTTTATGGTAGATATTACTAGAATAGAGGCAAAAGTAGGTGATGAAGTAGTCATATTTGATGAAACAGTGCATACCTCTAGACAAATGGCCGAAGATGCTGGAACTATTTCTTACGAACTTCTTACCGGAATTCAAAAAAGAGTACAACGTGTTTATATAGACACTTTATCTAAGTAAACAGTCTCTTAAACGACACCTTTTTTAATTTTTGAGCAAAACGCTCTTAATTTTATGTTAATGAAATTAGTTAGATTAAATTTGCAGCACAATTAACCTAACAAATATTATTATGCTTAAAGAATTTAAGAATTTTATCATGACAGGTAATGTCATAGACCTTGCAGTAGCTGTTATACTTGCTGGAGCAGTTAGTGCTGTAGTTAAAGGATTTGTAAGTATGATCATGATGCCTATCATCGGTCACTTTGCAGGTGGAGTAGACTTTAAAGATTTAAAAATTATTTTATCTGAGGCTGTTGTAGGAGCTGATGGTGTAGTAACAAAACCAGAAAATGCAATAATGTACGGAGAATGGGTAAACACCATTATCTCATTGATCATCATAGGATTTGTATTATTTATAATCGTAAAAGCTTACAACAAGGCTAGAAAACCTAAAGAAGCTCCAGCACCAGCAGGACCTTCAAAAGAAGAAGTTCTTCTTACTGAAATACGTGATGCTTTAAGAGCAAAGTAATTACCTTAAAGTTTTAAGTCACTACAAAAAGCCGCCTTGTTGAAAAACAAGGCGGCTTTTTAATATACCTGTGTGAAAACCTATTTTCAAATTTGTTAATTATTAAACAATTTGTGGATTTTTGAAATTATCAGGCAATCTTATGGTAAAATAGAACTTACCATATACTTTTACTGCTTAAATTTTTGAAAATGAAAATAGCTGTCGTAGGTGTTACCGGTATGGTAGGCCAGGTAATGTTGCGTATTTTAGAAGAACGCAATCTTAATGTTTCAACTCTTATACCTGTTGCCTCAGAGAAATCTGTAGGTAATGAAGTTACTTTTAAGGAAAAGCAACACAAGATAGTAAGTATGAAACAAGCTATAGAAATGAAACCAGATATAGCTTTATTCTCAGCAGGTGGTTCTGTCAGTTTAGAATTTGCTCCTCAATTTGCTGCTGTAGGAACTACGGTAATCGACAACTCAAGCGCCTTTAGAATGGATGCTGAGAAGAAACTTATAGTTCCAGAAATTAATGCTTCTCAATTAACCAAAGACGATAAAATCATTGCAAATCCTAATTGTTCCACAATTCAAATGGTGGCTGCACTTGCTCCTTTGCACAAGAAGTATGCAATAAAAAGATTAGTTATCTCCACTTATCAATCTATTACTGGAACTGGGGTAAAAGCCGTTGAGCAGCTAGAAAATGAGTATGCTGGCAAGAAAGGAACAATGGCATATCCTTACCAGATACACAAAAATGCTATTCCTCATTGTGATGTTTTTGAAGATAATGGTTACACAAAGGAAGAAATGAAACTTGTACGCGAGACACAAAAAATACTTGATGACAGGACTATTGCGGTAACAGCAACTGCAGTACGTATTCCAGTGGTAGGTGGACATTCTGAAAGTGTGAATGTGGAGTTCAGAAATACTTTTGATGTTTCAGAAATAAGAAAAACGTTATCTGAAACGTCTGGAATTACTGTGCAAGATAATATTGATGTTAACGTATATCCTATGCCATTGCTTGCTCATGGGAAGGACGATGTATTCGTAGGTCGTATTAGAAGAGATCATTCTCAAGAGAACACATTAAATATGTGGATAGTATCTGATAATTTGAGAAAAGGAGCTGCTACAAATGCGGTTCAAATAGCTCAGTATTTGATCGATAAGAACTTTGTTTAAAAGGTTTCCTTAACATACCACTACTTAATTTTACATAACTTTACAAGGTAAATGATATACTATGATTAAAAATATACTCACTAGTTTATTGATCTCCTTCAGTATCTTATGTAATGCTCAGTTTTGGACTGAAGCATATTCTGGATTTACATCAGGACAAACAGGTTTAAGTAAATTTCATGTAGTAGATGCAAATGTTGCTTGGGCGATAGGTTATGATGGTGTAAATACAGCAAATAATGTTCAGATATTTTCAAAAACTGATGACGCTGGATTGACATGGACTGCAGGAACTATTGACTTGGGTGATCCAGACCTAGGAATTGCAGATGTAAGCGGTGTGGATTCTAACATTGCATTTGTAGCTGCTTACCCTAGACTTGCTGGACAGCAAGGTGGAATCTGGAAAACTATTGATGCAGGAATAACGTGGACACAGCAAACTGGTGCTGCATTTAACAATGCCACTAGTTTTCCTAACATTATACATTACTTTGATGCTAACAATGGTCTAGCTATAGGAGATCCAGCAAATGGCTATTGGGAGATCTATAGGTCTATTGATGGTGGCGCAACTTATACGAGAATTCCATCAGCAAGCTTGCCAGTACCACTAGCAACTGAATTCGGTTATTTAGCTCAATTTGCACATTTAGGCGATAATATTTGGTTTACAACAAGTGAAGGACGTATCATACATTCTGCAGATATGGGTATAACTTGGAATGTATATCAATCACCTTTAAGTGATTTTGGCGGTACAACAGTTTTTGGAGATATTTCATTTGCAACTTCAGATCGAGGAGTAATACAAGATAACGCAGGAAATATTTACAGATCTACTGACGGCGGTCAATCGTGGAATGGTGTGGTTTTTTCTGGTACAGGGACACCTTATGGAGGTGCTATTTCTTATATCCCTAATACGTTTCATATGGTAAGTACTGGTGGCGATGTAAATCTTGCAGGAAGTTCATATTCCTTAGATGATGGAGTGACCTGGATCAACATAGATACTGATCAACATGTAGATTGTGCTTTTTTTAATGATAGTGTAGGTTATAGCGGTAGTTTTAGTGACTCATTTAATAATGAAGGTGTTTTTAGATATACTGATACTGTTTTAAGCGAAATAACAATTGAAGAACAGCCAAGTGTTCAGCTACTTCATAATAATCTTGCGGAAGTACTAGAAATTAAAACAGATTTAGATTTTATTTCTGTAAAAATCTATGATCTTCAAGGCCGTATGGTTATAAGTAGTACCGAAACTACAATCTCTACTAATCAATTTAAGTCCGGAATTTATATTGCCCAAATCAAAACCGATAGAGGTCAGGTAAACTCCAAATTTCTAAAACAGTAATTATGAAAAAATTATTTTATGGAGCAGCAGCTCTATTAGTACTGATTTCTTGTAAAGAAAATGATAAAAAACAAGTTAATATGGCGATGACTTATCCGCAAACTAAAAAAGTGGATACCGTAGATGTGTATCATGGAGTTGAAGTAGCAGATCCTTATCGATGGTTAGAAGATGATCGTAGCGAGGAAACTGGTGAATGGGTTAAAAGTCAAAATAAAACAACGCAAGAATTCCTTTCTCAAATTTCATACAGGGACGAGATCAAAGATAGACTTACTAATTTGTGGAATTATGAGAAAGTAGGTGCACCTTTTATTGAAGGAGATTACGCCTATTTTTATAAAAATGATGGGTTGCAAAATCAATATGTCATTTATAGATATTTAAAAGATAGCGATCCAGAAACAGCTGAAGTTTTTCTTGATCCTAACACATTTAGCAAAGAAGGAACAACTTCTTTAGGAGGAACTAGTTTTACTAAAGATGGTTCTCTATTTGCTTATTCTATCAGTGAAGGAGGAAGCGACTGGCGCAAGATCATTGTTCTAGATGTCAATTCTATGAAGCAAGTAGGCGACACTATTGTAGACGTCAAATTTTCAGGAATATCCTGGAAAGGAAATGATGGCTTTTATTATTCCAGCTACGATAAACCAGACGGTAGCGAGTTAAGTGCGATGACTGATAGGCACAAATTATACTACCATAAATTAGGTACACCACAAAGTGAAGATCAAGTCATTTTTGGTGATAATCCAGATGAGAAATATAGATATGTAAGTGGTAGAGTCACTAGAGATCAAAAATACCTTGTGATCTCTGGTAGCACAGCTACAAACGGCGGTAAGATGTGGATGAAAGAGTTAAATGTAAAAAACGCACCCTTAGTTGCAGTAGTAGATAATTTTGATAGCAATACCTACCTTATCCACAATGAAGGCAGTAAATTGTGGTTAGTTACAGATTATAACGCACCTAATAAACGCATAGTAACAACTGACTTTTCTAACCCAACTCAAGATACTTGGAAAGATGTTATTCCAGAGACTGAGCACGTTCTTTCACCTTCCACCGGTGGTGGATACATTTTTACCGAGTACATGGTAGATGCTGTTTCTCAAGTGAAACAATATGACTATAACGGTGAATTAGTAAGAGAAGTAAAACTACCTGGAATAGGTAATGTAGGAGGTTTTGGAGCAAAAGAAGAAGATGAGACTTTATACTACAGCTTTACAAATTACACGACTCCTGGAAGTACTTATTTATATAATATTAAAGAAGGAACTTCAGAGTTGTACCGCAAGCCTGATATCAAGTTCAATAGTGAAGACTATGAAAGCAAACAAGTTTTCTACAGTTCGAAGGACGGTACTCAGATTCCAATGATCATTTCTTATAAAAAAGGGATTGCTCTTAATGGTAAAAACCCAACCATACTTTACGGTTATGGAGGTTTTAATATCTCATTAAATCCAGGTTTTTCTGTTACAAGAGCTGCATGGATGGAAATGGGCGGCGTTTATGCTGTTGCAAACCTACGCGGTGGTGGTGAATATGGTAAAAAATGGCATGATGCAGGTACAAAAATGCAAAAACAAAACGTATTTGATGACTTTATTGCAGCAGGAGAATGGCTTAAAGAAAATAAGTATACAGATACAAAGCACCTTGCCATTCAAGGAGGCTCAAATGGTGGACTACTCGTGGGAGCAACAATGACACAACGTCCTGATCTTGCAGGAGTGGCGTTTCCAGCGGTAGGTGTTTTAGACATGCTGCGTTATAATAAATTTACCTCAGGTGCAGGATGGTCTTATGATTATGGAACTGCAGAAGATAGTCCAGAAATGTTTGAATACCTTAAAGGGTATTCTCCGCTACACAACATTGAAGAAGGCGTTTCTTATCCAGCAACGATGGTAACTACTGGAGATCATGATGACAGAGTAGTTCCAGCACACTCTTTCAAGTTTGCTGCAGAGTTACAAGAAAAACAAGCTGGTAACGCTCCTACTTTAATTAGAATAGAAACCGACGCTGGTCACGGCGCTGGTAAATCTACAGAGCAACAAATCCAGGAATGGACAGATATTTATGGATTCGGTTTGTATAATATGGGTTACGAGCAACTTCCAGAAGCAAGTGCTAAAGTAAAGATGTAAAATATCTCCATAGTTTATTAAAACCCATGTCTTACGGCATGGGTTTTTTAGTTGACATAATTTCGTAACATTTTAAGGATACACCAGTCTTTCACTCGCTACCTTTGTATTATGTTAGAGTTGTTTGATATTAGTTTCGCTTTCGCGAAAGCGGAAACCTTAAAAAATATTTCTTTAAAACTAGAGCAGGGCACTCACGCTGCTGTCATAGGAGAAAGCGGCTGCGGGAAAAGCACATTGCTAGACGTTATTTATGGTTTATTACAATCGCAAAAAGGCAGTTTAAAATGGGAAGGTGAAGAACTGCTAGGAGCTGATCATCATTTAGTACCTGGGCACCCCATGATGAAATACGTGCCGCAAGAATTTGATTTAATGCCTTTTACCACAGTGTTTGAAAACGTGGGAGAACATCTTTCTATTCAAATCGATGATCGTGAAATGCGTATTGAAGAGTTGCTAGAGGTAGTGGACATGAGTGATTTTAAGGAAAGAAAAGTAAAAACACTTTCTGGTGGTCAAAAACAACGAGTAGCTATAGCAAAAGCACTGGCGCAGGAACCAAAACTACTACTTCTTGATGAGCCTTTTTCCCATATCGATAATTTTAGGAAAAACGCTTTACGTAGACGACTTTTTGATTATCTCACTAAGAATAATATAAGCTGTCTAGTTGCTACACATGATCGCGATGATGTGTTATCATTTTGTCATAAAACGATCATCATGAGAAAGGGTGAAATAATAGATTATAGAGCAACTCATGAGGTTTATTCAAAGCCTAAGAGTTTATATACAGCATCGCTATTTGATGAAGTAAATGACATCCCAAAAGAGTGGCTGAGGAAAGAACATGATCTAATTGTATATCCGCATCAGTTAGAGCGAGCCATATCTGGATTTGAAGTTGAGGTAAAGCAGTCCTTTTATCAAGGAAAGGATTTTTTAATTTTAGGATTAAAGGATGGAAAAGAGGTGTTTTTTAAATCAGAAGTATCCATAGAATATGGGACGACAATTGTATTAAACCTAGTTTCTTAAACATTAGCTTTTATATTTGCCGAAACAATATTTCATGAAAAAGCTTCTACTACTGCTTGTTTTAATCGGTTTCTCAGCATGTGAAAATCCTTATGATGATATCGTTTTTGTAGAAATCAAGGATGCAGAGCTAGAGAAAGTTTCTGGCACAAAGCTAGAAATAGTGGCTACTTGCGTACTTTATAATCCCAATAGTGTTGGTCTTAATTTAAAAGAAGCAGACTTTGACGTTTATCTGAATGGGAAGAAATCGGCTATTATTGATCAAAATGAAAATGTGGAAATGCCTGCAAATTCTGAATTTGATTTTCCTATAAGAGCTTCTGTAAATCCTAAGGACATTTATGGTGAGAAGGGAAAAGGTGTTTTAGGAGCCGCTTTACAAATTTTAGCCAGTCAGAAAGTAGATGTTAAATACGATGGATCTATAAATGTAGGTAAAGGCGCTATCAATTTTACCGTTCCGGTAGTAGATAGTTTAAGTATCCCTGTAAAATTTAATTTCTAATTAAACTATACTTTTTTAGAGTCTGATTTTACTAACTCTTCAAAGCTTTCTATACTCATTGCATTTTCTACTCGGTAATTACCGATTGCAGTTCTTCTCAAAGCGCTTAAATGACCTCCGTTATTCAATGCAGCGCCAAAATCATGCGCAATAGACCTGATGTAAGTTCCTTTACTGCAAGAGATTTTAAAATCTATCTCTGGAAGTTCAATTCTTGTAATTTCAAAATCATGAATAGTGACTGTGCGAGATTTTATTTCAGTAGTTTCTCCGGCTCTTGCTAGCTCATAAAGTCTTTTACCATCTTTTTTAATTGCTGAGAAAATAGGTGGCTTTTGCTGTATTTCTCCAGTAAATTGAGCAGTTGTGTTACGTATCAAATCTTCGGTTAAGTCATCCAGCGGGAAAGTTTTATCTACCTCAGTTTCTAGATCATAACTAGGTGTCGTTGCTCCTAGAGTAATCGTTCCGGTATATTCCTTTTCTTGAGCTTGATAGGTGGTAATATTCTTCGTTTCCTTGCCGGTACAAATAATTAATAAACCGCTTGCCAAAGGATCTAAAGTTCCTGCATGTCCTACCTTAATCTTTTTTATTTTATACTCTTTTCTAATCAACCAGCGTAGTTTATTTACTACTTGAAATGAAGACCATTCTAGTGGTTTATCTATAAGAAGTACTTGTCCCTTTAAATATGGGTTTATTATATCTTGCATAATTGATTATTGTGTGCGTCTAGCTCATTCCGCGCTCTTTGCGCACCGTTTCATAAGCCTCTTGAACTTTGGTAAACTTTTCTTCAGCACCTTTTCTGTAAGCTTCATCCATGTCCATTAGTTTATCAGGATGGTATTTTTTGGCCATAGTTCGGTAGGCTTTCTTTACTTCATGATCTGGTACAGATTTATCAATTTCAAGGATCTTGTAGGCATTATCTTGATCCTTTACAAACATTGCTTTAATAGAGATAAAATCTCGCTCTGTAAGCCTTAAATGACTGGCAATTTGCTGAATTATTCTAACTTCAGGATCACTTACATGACCATCTGCTTGAGCGATACCAAATAGAAAATGTAGAATTTGTAATCGAGACTCATAACGAGTACGTGCGTTAAGATAATTACATATTCTTGATGCGCTTACTTCTCGTTTTTTGACTACTTCATTAAAAACTTTAAAAATGGCGTTTGCTCTTTCTTTTCCATAAGAGCTTACAAAATATTGTCGCACATAGTCCAGTTCTTTTTGAGTGACCTTACCATCAGCTTTAATGATTAAAGAGGTTAGTGATAATAAGTGTAGTTCAAAATCTTCTGGGGAAACGCTCGTACTACGTTGATATGGGTTTCCACCAGAATAAGTTCTTCTTTGCTGTGAATTGCTATCATTAAAAAATGCACTATATATCCATCTAAGAACAAAAAATATAGCGATATAGCCGAAAAATGACATAAATAGAGTTTCTTGTAATTACGAGATCATCCTCGAAATAAGTGATATTGCTTTCAAGGAATGTGCCACGGCAATTTCAATAATTTGAGCTGACATAATGACTAAGAAAGTTGCTTTTTCTTCTTAAATACAGGTACTGCAGAGCATGCTTCACCATACATTATAGACTTTGCAACGCTTTGTAGCCTATCTGTTATCATCGCATATGCAGCGATAGGAACTGGTTTATTAGAACATCCTTTTACGATCACTGGCACATCTCTAAACTCGCTTAGATCTACGCCAACAATGACTTCTCTGTACAATTCTGTTTCTAGTTGCTCTTGAGTGCCTAGCACAACTTTTTTAGCAATACCATGAAGCTGACTTTGCACAAGCATCCATGCCCATTGCGGTATTATGGCGTCTGTACTACAATCTATGGCTACATAATGATCTTTATAAATCGAGAAGTCTGTGGTTTTTAAGCTTTCGCGAAAGCGAGATTCTACCAGCACAATACCTTCTAGCAACCACTGTGATATATCTATCGTGGAGCGAGTTCCTGTTACATAGAAATCTTCTAAATCAAAAGTTTTCAATTTAGAATTAGCAACTCGATTAATAATTTCTTCAGCCATTTTTATAGCATTCCTAGTTCTAGTTTTGCCTCTTCACTCATCAAATCTTTATTCCATGGTGGATCAAAAGTAATCTCAACCTCTGCATCATTTACTTCTTTAAGTGTCTTTACTTTTTCTTCTACTTCCACTGGTAATGTCTCAGCCACAGGACAGTTGGGTGAGGTAAGTGTCATGAGAATTTTTACATCTGCATCTGTGCTTACCATAACATCATAAATGAGTCCTAGCTCGTATATATCTACAGGAATTTCTGGATCGTAAATGGTTTTAAGAACTCTTACTACTTTTTCTCCTATTTCTTGACCGTTGATTTCGTCCATCTTAATTTACTTGAGTTTGATATGCTACTGCATACATTTTTAATTGTTTGATCATGGAAACGAGTCCATTTGCACGAGTAGGAGAAAGGTGCTCCTTAAGTCCTATCTCATCTATAAAATCAGTATTTGCAGCTATAATATCTGCTGGTTTCTGTCCAGACCATGCTCTAATTAGAATGGCTATAATTCCTTTAGTAATTATAGCATCACTATCTGCAGTAAAGGCTATTTTATCACTTTCTAGTTCTGCATTTACCCAGACTTTAGACTGGCAACCTTTGATAATGCGATCTTCTGTTTTTAATTCTTCATCGATAAGAGGTAAACTTTTACCTAAATCGATCATGTATTCATAACGTTGCATCCAGTCGTCAAACATGGAAAACTCTTCCACGATTTCTTCTTGTATTTCTTGAATACTTGCCATTATTGTTTTTGTTTTACAGCTACTATTATTACTTCACCTTCTTTATTCATAAGTTCCATTCCATCCTTAGTAGGATTTACAGAAGCAACTTTTGAAAGATGATTTAAGTAGTCACTTTCTATTTTTGAAGTTTCTTTGCAGTACATTTTTGTACTCATCATCATGCCCATTTCTACTTGATTCTCCTTTGGATTTTTAAAACTTCCAGAGTAGTTGTTGCAAGCAGACTTCCCAGAAATTTTATTCTCTTTACCCATGTCTATGTTCATGGTGATGTCATATTCAGAGTAGTCATTATCACCTACCATTGTAACATCGTAGTTACCACTCATTCCTTCAGTAATTTCTTTTTTCATTTCGCTTGCATCAGCTGTTTTATCACTTCCACATTCTTTAGTGGCAGTAAGTAGTAATAAGCTGAAAAGTATAGTTACTAATTTCATAAAAGTCGGTTTAAAGATTTATATGTTAAGATAACATATTTACAGCACGTTGCAAAGCTTGTACCATAACATCAATTTCTTCTTTAGTATTGTAAAATGCAAAACTAGCTCTTATTGTTCCAGGGATTTCAAACCGCTCCATTACAGGCTGTGCGCAGTGATGACCAGTTCTTACAGCAACTCCTAGTTTATCTACAATTGTACCGATGTCATAGGGATGTAAACTTGCTACATTAAAACTAATTACCGCAGCTTTGTCAGTTACGTCTCCATAAATAGTTGCTCCTGGAATAGTTTTTATTTGTTCTGTTCCATAAATCAGCAACTCATGTTCATAAGCTGCGATGTTATCCATGCCTATGTGATTAAGGTAATCTACGGCAGCACCTAGAGCGATCCCACCAGCAATGTTAGGTGTTCCCGCTTCAAATTTATGTGGTAAACCTGCGTAAGTTGTTCTTTCAAAGGTTACTTGATCTATCATCTCGCCACCACCTTGATATGGAGGCAAAGCGTTCAAGGCTTCTTCTTTCCCATATAAAATCCCTATACCGGTAGGGCCGCACATTTTATGACCTGACATGGTGTAGAAGTCAGCATCAAGTGCTTGGAGATCTAACTTCATGTGCCCACAAGACTGAGCGCCATCTATAAGTGTCATTGCATCAAACTCATGAGCAGCATCTATAATTTCCTTTACTGGATTTGTTACTCCTAGCGCGTTAGAAACATGATTTACTACTACAAAAGCTGTTTTATCATTAAGCAATTTATGATATGCATCCATATCCAATTGACCATTATCAAGAACTGGAATGACTTTAAGTGTGGCATCGACTCTTTCACAAAGCATTTGCCATGGAACGATATTAGAATGGTGTTCTACAGCGCTCACAATTACTTCATCACCTTTTTTTACAAAGACATGTGCGCCACTGGCAACAGCATTTATAGAGTATGTATTTCCAGAAGTGAAGATGACTTGTTTTGCTAGTGGAATATTAAAAAACGCTCTTAGTTTTTCACGAGATTGTTCAAAAAGATCTGTCGCTTCCTGACTTAAAGCATGCACGCCACGATGAATGTTTGCATTATACATCGTATAATACTCCACAATTTTATCAATCACTTGTTGCGGCTTTTGAGAAGTCGCTGCATTATCAAAATAGATCAATGGTTGACCGTTTACTTCTCTGTTGAGGATCGGGAAATCTGCCCTTATTTTCTTGATGTCTAGCATACTTGCAAAGGTACGATCTAGGCTATTAATTAAAACATTTAGCCTCGTTAAACTCCATGTAAAATGCCTAGAAACAATGTTAGAAAAATAATAGTAATTTTGTTTACGATCTCGCTTTCGCGAAAGCGAGTCTAGAAAAATCATCATCCATTTATATGTGGTTCAACTTTAATGGGTGTTGTTAATTATGAAATTTTTCATTCATAGCTCATTTATTCATGACAAAAAGTAAAGGATTACCAAAGAAAATAGCATCTACGCCTACTTTTACAATATCAAAAATTTTTGTTTCGCTCTATTTGTTAGTCGGTTTTACTCCGCTTTTTGGAGCTATGGATTACGATGCTCCTGAGTGGTTGTATGTCTCACTAATAAACATCGCATCCTTAGGTTTTATTTTTAAAAATAGAGTTGAGTTTAATTCTTCTGTACTACCCAAGCATGTTAGGTTATACTTTTATCTATATCTAGCGTTTTTTGTTATGGGCTGTCTTTCTTTACTAACAGCTATTAACGTTAGTGAAGGTTTAGTTCATCTAGCACGATTAGTGAACATTATAATTGCGACATTATGTTTGTATGTTTTTGTGAAACAAAACCCAAAGACATTTTTCATATTCGTTTGTAAAATCGTCACTCTCATTATAATTTATTTTTCATGGAGAGCATTAGCATATAGTTTTACTAACTATGATAAAGGTAGGTTCTCAGAATTTATATCAGATTTCCCTCATAATTTCTCTAGTATAAATATATATACTGCCTATCTGGTTGTGCAATTACCATTTGCCTTTTATGGCTTTTTTAATTTGGATAAAATATGGAAGTTGATTGCAGGTTTTGCTAGTTTCATGGGGATTTTTGCACTAGTATTTTCAGGTTCACGTACAGCTTTATTATCACTATTTATAATATCTATTATCTTCATATCCTATTCCTTATATTCTATAATAAGGTTTAAAGCAGCAATCAAATTTAAAATAGTGATGATTATTTTGTTCACTATAACTTCTATACTTCTTGTTATTAACCTTAATAGAATAGACAAGAAACAATCTAATAGTATTTCTACCATAACTCAAACACAGTCCATAAAACCATATAATACTGACAAAAAATACAAGAACGACAAGAGTTATAATTTTCTTCTTGAAGACTTACCAGAAGTAGAAACTTCAGAGGCTATAGATGCTGGTAGGGTTTCATTATGGTCTATTGCTTATGACAATTTCTTAGATAATATATATTTAGGTATAGGATATGGTAATTACAAAGCTGCAAGCAAGAAAAGCCATTATCAGAATATTACAGGAAAAAGGGGATTTATTACTCCTAGAAGGGCGCACAATGATTTTATCGAAAAACTGGCAGAAACTGGAATTCTAGGATTCCTTCTCTATCTAGCATTGTTCATTTTCCCATTAATTTTGTTTATCAAGAATTGGCGTGATGGTAAGGACAATGAAATCAAATGGATTTACTTAACCCTACTTTTATCCGGCATTGCTTATTCTATGGATGCACTTCTCAATTTTCCACTTGAAAGAGCGCCTGTACAAATGTATTTTATTATAGTAGTAGTGTTCATTCTGTCATTTTATAAACCTGGACGATCTACCGATGTTAAAGATCATAAACAGTTTATACTTCCTATCTTTTTAGTTATGTTTTTAGGTTCACTTGTTAGTGCCTATTCAAATTATGCAGTTCTTAAAAATTATCAATTACAAAGGACCATGCGGGATGATTTAATGGGAAAAACGCTTTTTACTGATGTTAAATTAAAAAATTCTTATCAAGATATAAAGAGTCAATGGTTGAATTACCCAGAATTGAGTTATGTAGGTACTGTTAATAATGTGTATTTAGCAAATTATGCGATTAAGGATAAAAAGTACGAAGAGGCTTTAGAAATATTAAACAACTCGCAGAATCTGAATAAGGATGCTTTTCTAGTCAAAGCCTTTAAATCAGAAATATATCTGAATATTTATCAAAATGCAGATAGTGTCAAATACTATTCTGAATCTGTCTTTGAAGATTACCCAGCTTTTAAAGCCAACTATAGGATTTTAAAAACCATTTATAGAAAAGAGAAAGACACTGTAAATATAATGCGTGTCATGAATCGATATACTAATAAGAACTGGAAAGACGATAGTGAATGGCTAGCTAAATCAAATATGATCTACAGCAAAACAAAAGATAGTGAGTTAATGCTTAAAGTTTTAGATACTGGACTAGCTTATAATTCTTCCAGTCAAAAACTTCTAGAGGCCAAAAAAGAGGTTCTAGATAAACTTAAATTTAAATCCTATTTAAGTGACAAAGAGGTAAAGGCAAAGCATCAAGAAGCATTTAATTACTTTGCCACGCAGGAGTATGACAAGGCAAAAGGTATCTTTAATGAAATACTTAAAACTAACCCCAATGACTACCTTTCTATTCAGAATATAGGAATTATTGATCTAGTTCAAAAGAATTATAAAGAGGCAGTTAAGAACCTATCCATAGTTATCAAGGCAAATGCTTTTACGGATGGTAAAGCAGAATATAGTCGCGGTTATTGTTATGAACAACTAGGTCAACTCGAGAAAGCAAAAGCAGATTATAAAAAGAGTCGTTCTAAGAATTATTCTCAAGCAATGGCGCTTCCTACCTCTAAATATGAATAGTATATCCCTCAACTAGAGTTTACAGAATACAAAAAATGCCTCATAATGAAATGAGGCATTTTTTATTAAATTAAAAAAACTAGAAGTTACATATCAAAACCTATTTCGACACCTAATTTCATAGCGATTAATTTTGTGATGCGAGTTTTAATTTCTGGAATTTTAACCGTTTCTAGAACACTGTTTGCAAAAGCAAACATAAGTAGTGCACGAGCTTCCTTTTTTGGAATTCCTCTTGCTTGCATGTAGAACATAGCATCTTCATCGAGTTGCCCTATCGTACAACCATGTGAGCATCTTACATCATCTGCAAATATCTCTAATTGAGGTTTTGCATTTATAGTTGCTGTATCGCTTATAAGAATATTATTATTTTGTTGGTAAGCATTAATTTTTTGAGCAATCTTGTCTACCAGTACTTTACCGTTAAATACACCTACTGCACGCTCATCAAAAATTTGCTTGTATTCTTGAAAGCTTTCACAATTTGGAGCTGTGTGATGTACCAGTGTAGAATGATCTACATGTTGCTTGCCTTCTAGAATAGTCACACCATTTAGGACTGAGTTACAGTGCTCACCTCTTTGATAAAAATTAAGATTGTTGCGCGTTATTTTTCCACCGAAAGAAAAAGTATGTATGCGTACCTCAGAGTTGTCTTTTTGCTCAGCAAATGTATGATCAATAAGAGATGCACTTAACCTATCATTTTGAATTTTGTACCAGTCAACAAGTGCGCGCTTTGCAGCAAATATCTCTGAGACGCTGTTAGTCAAAACTGCATTATCATTAAGGCTTTGATGCCTCTCTATAATTTGTACTTGAGAATTTTCACCTACTACAACAAGGTTGCGAGGCTGCGTCATTAATTGCGCTTCGTTCCCAGTAGAGAAATATACTATTTCAATAGGTTTTTCTACGATTATATTTTTACCTATATGAATGTAAGCTCCTTCTTTTGCAAACGCAGTATTAAGTGATACTAACCCATCTTTTACCGCAAGTTTATTGTAGAACTCCTTAATAACATTGCTGTATTTAGGATTGCTTAAAGCGCTAGACATCAAGCATACGTCAAACTTGTCGTGTGTAGTTTGAGATAAGTGAGAGCTGTAAATTCCATCAATGAATATCACTCTATAAGAGTCTATTTGATGTACTAAATATTTCTTTATATCACTATAGGAAATAGCAGTTTCTTTCTTAGGGAAAAGGCAGTAATCCTTGTTAAAAAGCGCTTTTAAAGAGGTGTATTTGTACGCCTCTTCCTTGCGTTGAGGTACACCTAGTTTTTCAAATTCACCTATAGCCTGATTTCTCAATTCATGAACATAACTACTTGTGTCCACCTCGTTTTCAAGGGCAATAAATGAAGATAAAATATGATCTTTAAAACTCATAATAATTTGTTTTTTCGCTTTCGCGAAAGCGAACTAAATCGTTCTATTAATAAACAGGATGTAATTGTAGAGAAAATAGAGGCTATGCTTCTACCTCTTCTTTGATCCAGTCGTAACCTCGTTTTTCAAGTTCTTGAGCCAGTTCCTTACCACCAGATTTAACAATTTTCCCCTTATACAGAACATGTACAAAATCAGGTACTATATAATCAAGAAGTCGTTGATAGTGAGTAATAACAATTGTTGCGTTGTCCTTATTCTTTAATTTATTAACACCATTTGCAACGATACGTAAAGCGTCGATATCTAGACCAGAATCAGTTTCATCTAGAATAGCTAGTTTAGGCTCTAGCATTGCCATTTGAAATATCTCATTACGCTTCTTCTCACCTCCAGAAAAACCTTCGTTTAGAGAACGTGAAAGAAATTTACGATCTATTTCTAGCATTTCAGATTTCTCACGTATCATTTTTAACATGTCCTTTGCTGCCATATCATCTTTACCTTGAGCTTTGCGTGTCTCATTGATAGCAGTTTTCATAAAGTTTGTTACCGATACACCAGGGATCTCAACAGGATATTGAAAAGATAAAAACACACCACGATGCGCTCTTTCTTCTGGATCTAAATCTTCAATATCTTCACCGTCTAGAGAGATTTCTCCACCAGTAACTTCATATTCTTCACGGCCTGCAATAACATTTGCAAGAGTAGATTTACCAGAACCATTAGGTCCCATTATTGCATGAACTTCACCAGCATTAACTTCTAGATTAATACCTTTTAAGATTTCTTTCCCTTCTATATTTGCTTGAAGATCTTTAATTTTTAACATATCTGTTATTTAACTTCTTTAATATCTAATGTTTTTCCAGTTGTAATTACGTTAGCACTTTTGGCTGGAGATACTTCTATAATTTTTGTGATGGTAATCATCTGTTCCCAGGCATCACCTGTTTCTAGATGACGTGGATTAGGTCCTAATTTCCCGTGTATAACCACATTTGCCATATCGTACTCTGATTTTTTGATGGCCTTTGCAACATCTACGAGCTCCATCATTTTCTCATCTACCTTAACTGCATATAGTTCTCTACTAGTGTTGAGAACAGCGGTATCTTCATAGTAGATAAACTCACCTCTAAAAATTTCTTCACCATCAGCAAGTGGTTCCTTTTCTATTTTTTTGATAACTACTTCTTCATCGTTTGAAGAGTTTTGATCGTTCTTACATGATATAAGACTTAAAACTAAAAAGCTTAAAAAGAATAATTGCTTCATAATCAAATTTTTTTTCTAAAAAATATTATCCTACTGAGCCTTCAAGGCTTATCTCTAGTAGTTTTTGTGCTTCCACGGCAAATTCCATCGGTAATTTATTCAGTACCTCTTTAGAGAAGCCGTTTACAATTAATGCGATCGCCTTTTCAGTATCTATACCTCGTTGATTACAATAAAATATTTGATCTTCACCTATCTTACTTGTCGTGGCTTCATGCTCTATTTTTGAAGTACTGTTGCTGTTCTCGATATAAGGAAAAGTGTGCGCACCACATTCATTCCCCATAAGCAAACTATCACATTGTGAAAAGTTGCGAGCATTAGTAGCACGTGAGCCTACCTTAACTAGACCACGGTAAGAGTTTTGAGATTTACCTGCGCTTATACCTTTAGAAATGATGGTAGACTTAGTATTTTTACCTAAGTGTATCATTTTAGTACCAGTATCTGCTTGTTGATAGTTGTTAGTAACCGCAATAGAATAAAATTCTCCTACAGAGTTATCACCTTTAAGAATACAGCTAGGATACTTCCAGGTAACAGCACTACCGGTTTCTACTTGAGTCCAAGAAATTTTTGAGTTTTTCTCGCAAAGCCCTCGTTTTGTAACAAAGTTAAATACACCACCTTTTCCTTCACTATTTCCAGGATACCAGTTTTGAACTGTAGAATATTTGATTTCAGCATCATCCAGAGCAATTAACTCTACACAGGCTGCGTGCAATTGATTTTCATCACGACTAGGAGCAGTACAACCTTCTAGATAAGAAACGTAACTACCTTCATCTGCAATAACGAGAGTTCTCTCAAACTGACCTGTTCCTCCTTCATTAATACGGAAGTAGGTAGAAAGTTCCATAGGACACTTCACACCTTTAGGTATGTAACAAAAAGAACCGTCTGAAAACACAGCACTATTTAAGGCTGCATAGTAATTATCCTTTTGTGGAATAACAGTTCCTAGGTATTTTTTAACTAGTTCTGGGTGCTCTTGTATAGCCTCAGAAATAGGACAAAAAATAATTCCTTTCTCTGCTAGAGTTTCCTTGAATGTTGTTGCTACAGATACAGAGTCTACAACAATATCCATCGCTACACCAGCAAGTTTCTTTTGCTCATCTAGTGAAATACCTAATTTCTTAAAAGTCTCAAGTAATTCAGGATCTACTTCATCTAGGCTATCGTACTTAGGCTTAGAATTTGGTGCAGAGTAATAAGAGATAGACTGAAGGTCTGGCTTGTCATACTTCACGTTAGACCAGTCTGGCTCTTCCATTTGCATAAAAATACGGTAAGATTCAAGACGCCAGTCCAGCATCCATTGAGGTTCATTTTTCTTTGCAGATATAATGCGTATCACCTCTTCACTAAGACCTATCGGAATTTTATCAGATTTGATATCAGTATAGAAACCGTACTCATATTCTTTATCCTTGAGTTCTTTTTCTAATTGTTCTTCTGTATATTTTGACATAGTTTTTTTAATTACGCTTTCGCGAAAGCGAGATTCATAAAATCTTTCTATAAACTGAAAGACTCACCACAACCGCAGGTTCTCTGTGCATTAGGATTGTTAAAAACAAATCCTTTTCCGTTTAATCCGCCGCTAAACTCTAATGTAGTCCCGACTAAATAAAGAAAACTTTTCTTATCTACTGCGATTTTGACCTCATTTGCTTCAAATACCTTATCAGTATCAACGGACTGGTTATCAAATTTAAGGTCATAAGAAAGGCCACTACAGCCACCGCTTTTTACACCTACGCGTACAAAGTCTTTACCTATGGTATAGCCTTCCTCGCTCATTAATTGAGCAAGTTTCACCTTTGCAGTTTCTGATACACTTATCATATAAAATAGCTTGTTTAAAATGTGTACAAAGATACAACAGCGATCTGTCAACCTTGAATGATTCTATTCATAAAACATATTATTCTATATAGTTTACCTATAGTTTAACAATTCTTTATGCGTTATCATATCAAAGCATCTATTAACTGCTGTAGAAAAAGTGGAAATCGTCGTAATTTTGCAAAATGATAGAAGATAAAAATCCGGCACGCACGCCTATTGAAAACTTAGGTGAATTTGGTTTAATAGATTTTATAACTAAGAATTTTGAAATTGTTCATGATTCTACGGTTAAAGGAATAGGTGATGATGCTGCTGTTCTCAAAAATGATAAATGCAGTGTGGTAACCACTGACATGTTAGTGGAAGGTGTTCATTTTGATTTGAGCTACGTTCCTTTAAAGCATTTAGGTTATAAGTCTGTCATGGTTAACCTATCAGATGTGTATGCCATGAATGCAAAGGCAACTCAGGTTACAGTTTCTATCGCTATTTCAAATCGTTTTCCTGTGGAGGCTGTAGAAGAATTATATGACGGTATACGATTAGCTTGTAAGACTTATGGTGTAGACCTTATAGGTGGTGATACCACGGCTTCTAGAAGCGGCTTAATAATTTCAGTTACTGCTATAGGAGAACAGAGTGATGATAAAATAGTATATAGAAATGGCGCTGGTGACGGAGACTTATTAGTAGTCTCTGGAGATATAGGTGCAGCTTATATGGGACTGCAAATATTAGAGCGTGAAAAAGCCGTTTTTAAGGCAAATCCCCAAAACCAGCCAGATATAGAAACCTATAGCTATTTATTAGAAAGACAATTGAAGCCTGAGGCAAGAAAGGATATAATAAAATTACTAAATGATCTTGAAGTACAACCTACTAGCATGATTGACTTGTCAGATGGGTTGAGTTCTGAAATTGTACACTTATGTAAGCATAGTGATGTAGGGATGACTATTTATGAAGATAAAATACCTTTAGACCCTACAGTGATTACAGCCTGTGAAGAGTTTAATCTTGATAGTACAACTATCGCATTGAGCGGTGGTGAAGATTATGAGCTATTATTTACGGTAAAACAGGAGCATTTTCCTAAGATTAAGGCAAACCCAAATTTATCGGTAATAGGTCATGTAGTTGATGCTTCTTATGGTATGAACTTAGTTACAAGAGGTGGAGAACAAATCCCAATTAAAGCAATGGGATGGAATAGTCTTAAAGAAGACTAGTATAGAAAGGTTAAGCTGTAATTAGTCCAGCTCTTTTTCTTTTTTGAGCTACATCGTTAAGAGCTCTATTTATTTGTTCATAGCGGTCATTGAGTGGCACAAAATCTCCATAAATGGTTTTGGTCATTTGTTTACCACATTTTGTGCAACATAACTCTTCCACACGGTCATTTACTATACGAGAGGTTTTAAACTTATGCTTTGTGATAGAACAACCTACTGATTTTAATGGAGAGAAACTATTAGACATGTAATTATATTTAGGGGAAAATTATACTACTAAAATGTTAAGATTCTAAATATATGTAAATTGTTAATAACTTATGTTTAAAAGCGTAATTATTCGTTGAAATGCATACAGTATAGAATATTTACTGGATTTGTTAATAAACTCATGTGCCCGCAGTTTATTGTTTTACCCTTGATATTTAAAAGATCACATTCTGTCCTAGTAAGATTAGGTGCAATAATTTGATCTTGCAGACTATATATATAATTAATCTTCAAATTACAATCCTTCAGCCCGTCCAGAGCACCTTCTCTATCGCGCATATACAATAAAGAATTAATAATACTTTGTGTTGATAAAGAATGTGCTGCTATTCTCATTGTATCAATTACATCTTTATAAGTGTCTAACTCGCTTTTAGTAAACAAATTACTAATAGCCATGTTAATATAAGCCGTTTTGTGTTTTTGAATAAGCTCAATTGCTCTGTTTCTTATTAGTTTTTTTTCTTGAGGATCCTTGCCTGCTATACTGTTAAGCATAGTAAGAGATGCGACTTTTTTAGGATTCGCTTTCGCGAAAGCGGCACCTAAATATCCACCCATACTATGTCCCATAATATGAATATGATCTATATGTTCTGACTTTAAAATAGCGTTTAAACTTTCAATGAAATCTGGAGCAGTGAAAGGTGAATTACTTTCAGGACTTGTGCCGTGACCAGGTAAATCAATTTTTAAAATGGAGTACCTATTGTCCAGAAGATATTCTAATTGTTGCCATTGTTCCATGCTACCCAAAAAACCATGAATCAGTAGAAGAACTGGTTTATTGTTTTTACTAAAATTATAATTTAAATGCATCTGGTAACAAAGGTAAGAAGTAGTAGATCGATTATTTATTACAATTCTATCAGAGCCCTAAAAATTTTGTTAATTTAGCGTTTAATCATGAGAAAAAAATTACTGTTCATAAGTCTGGTATCTCTTCTATTATTAACCTCTTGTGAGGATAATGATACTTACGAATTTGCTAAATCAGAGCTGGACATTCGTCTGGAAGAATTGCTAGAACAAAATTCAAACGGTCAAGGTAAATCTTTTTTTATTTTACCAGAGAGCGATGACTTTGCTGCTATACCGCAAGACCCATTAAATCCTTTAAATACTTACAAAGTAGCTCTAGGACAATTATTGTTGCATGAAACAGCTACTGGTGGAATTCCCAAAATGAGTCAGATGGAATCTACATATTCTTGTGCGACATGCCATCCAGTTGCTTCTAGCTTTTATTCTGGACGTAGGCAAGGAATAGGCGAAGGCGGGACAGGCTTTGGGTTTGCTGGAGAAGGAAGGCAAATAGATTTAAATATGCCACTGGACTCTGTAGATTTACAACCAGTAAGACCTCCTACGCTACTTAATGTTGCTTATCAAGAAACGGCATTATGGAACGGAATGCTAGGCGCAACAGGACCTAATACTGGGACAGAGTCGCGATGGGCGTTGAGCGGTGTGCCAGAAAATGATTTAGGCTATCAAGGGCTAGAGATTCAAGGTGTAGTAGGTCAAAAAACACATAGATTAAAAATAGATGAAGAATTTATAAATCAAAATGGTTACAGGTGGCTTTTCAATAAAGCATTTGAAGATCAAATAGAATCTCAAAGATATACTGCTGTAAACGCAGCTTTAGCCATTGCAGCCTTTAATAGAACTCTATTAGCAAATCGTTCTCCGTGGCAGTATTACCTCAATGGAGATTATGACGCGCTTTCAGAAAGAGAAAAGAAAGGAGCAATTTTGTTTGCCGGCAAAGGACAATGTATGAATTGTCATACTGGACCAGCATTGAAAGATCAAGAGTTTCATGCGTTCGGTTTTGGACATTTTGATAACTCTACTGATGCAGTTGTCTTGAGTAACGTAGATTTTGAAAATATAAAAAGAGGTCGTGGTGGGTTTACTGGACTCTCAGAAGACGATTATAAATTTAAAACACCTACTTTATATAATTTAAGAGATGCTGCATTTTATGGGCATGGCTCCACTTTTTCAAGTATTGAAGAGGTGATACGTTATAAAAATGGTTCGACATTACAAGATCAAAATGCATCATCAAATATAGCTGATGAAATGGGATCAATACAGCTTACAGAAGAAGAGGTTTCTGATTTAGTTTATTTTCTAGAAAATAGTCTGTACGACGCAGAGTTATTGCGATATATTCCTGATGCTGTTAAATCTGGCAATTGTTTCCCAAATGCTGATGATCAAAGTAGAATAGATCTAGGTTGTAATTAAATAAATTGCGATACAATCATATTTTGATGTTTAAATACCTTACGGTATCTTTACTTAATGAGAAATCCAGAACAAACAAAAGCTACCATACTTAAAGAAAGTGCAAATTTATTCAACACTAAAGGGTATAAAGCAACCTCTCTAAGTGATATCACTCAAGCAACTGGACTTACTAAAGGTGCTATCTACAAGCATTTCAATAATAAAGAAGATCTTGAACAGCAGGCACTACGCAGTTTAGGTCGTACGATGTTAGATTTACTAGGTAAAGAAATTAAGCTAGCTAAAAATTATGAATCAAAAATGGAGGTGGTTTTTACATTTTTTGAAAATTACCTTTTAAATCCTCCATATCAAGGAGGTTGTCCACTTATGAATAGTGCCGTAGAAAGTGATGATACAAATCCTGTGTTGCGACAGCAATCTTTTGGAATGTTAGTAAATCTAAAATCATCATTACGTAGAGTTTTTGAAAATGCAAAACGTCGTAATCAAATTAAATCAGATACAGATATAGAACAAATGGTCTATGTTTTTATCGCCACATTAGAAGGTGGAATAATGATGAGTAAGCTAGAGCGCAATAATGATGCAATATCTAACTGTATAGCATATTTAAAGGAGATCAATAAAGGTTTAATGATATAACTTTTTTTAAACAAAAAGATACCGATCGGTATATAGTATGAAAAGAATATTTACACTTATTTTAAATAAGACCGCATATGTACTACCAAAATGGAATGGTAAACAAGCTTTTAAATTATTATGTAAAGTAAAAAGAATAGAAATTTCTTCTCAGGGAAATGATTTTTTAAACAAAGCTGTACAAAGCAAATGGTCTTACCATAATTACGAGGCGACTATTTATAAATACGGCAGCGGTAGTAAAAAACTTATTTTTCTACATGGATGGTTAAGTAATTCTGAGCGCTGGAGAGAAATGATAGAAAGTTTAGATCTTAGAGACTATTCTTGTTATTTAATAGATGCTCCTGGTCATGGTCGTAGCAAAGGAAATAGTCTCAATTTAGAAATTTATCGTTTGATATTAATAGACCTAGTTAAAAGTCAAGGGGATATTCATTCTATAATAGGACACTCTTTAGGATCTCTAGTTACTGCCTATGCCTTGATGCGGGATGCGACATTGCCAGTAGATAGCATAATATTAATGGGCGCTCCTGCTGGAATGAACTCCATATATGATTTCTTTAAGCGTATAATGAATCTCAATAATAAGACTATTGAAAATATGGATGCTTTTATTAATAAAGAAATAACTGAAATTCCAGCACATGAAATAAATATCAAGAACTTTTTAAAAGTGGTTCAACAACCTGTTTTAGTTATACATGATTATGATGATAAAATATGCCCAATTGTTCCTATAGAAACTGCGGTTGCTCTAAATAAACAAGTGGAATCATTTTTTACTTCTCATTTAGGACACGACCTGCTTGACAGAGAAGTGATTAAAAGAACTCTCCATTTTCTTGATAGCGTTTAATTAAATTAAAATCTAAGTGAGCTAGTTTATTTCTACTGTAATTGTGGACTTATCCCTTATTTTTGAAGATCTAAATTTTTACCATTGTCTATATCTCCTCACGCTTTTGAGCAGCACACTGTTGCCTTTTATAATGTAGAAAACCTATTTGATGTAATAGATGATCCTCATGTAATTTTAGATGAGGATTTTACTGAATTCGGCCGTCAAAATTGGACACGAAATAGATATGAAAAAAAACTTCTCAAGATTAGTGAAGCTATAAGTAAAATAGGTTTTGAAGCGACAGGTAAACTACCGGCAGTAGTAGGCCTCGCTGAGGTTGAAAATAAGAAAGTCCTGAAAGACCTTATCCAGCAGCCCAAGTTAGAAAAAGCCCATTACGATTTTATACATTATAACAGCCCTGATGAAAGAGGAATAGATGTCGCTTTACTATATGATACCAGAATTTTTGTACCTACTTATTCTGAGCCATTACATATATTATTAGAAAATGAGCAAGGCGAGCGCGACGCTACGAGAGATATACTTTATGTAAAAGGAAAGCTAGCAGGGACACCAGTCCATATATATGTGAACCACTGGCCGTCTAGACGTGACGGTGTAGACGCTACTAATGAAAAACGAGTAGAAGTAGCAAGGCAGTTACTACACCATATTGATAAAACTGATGTCAAGGGAAAGCGTTATTTAGAAGATTTACCTATTCAAGATTCCCATCATACCATCATAATAGGTGATTTTAATGATGACCCTGAAAATGATAGTATTAAAAAAGGATTATTACCATACGGTTTTGAAAACCCTACAGCTGGTTTAAAAAACTTTCATAGAGGCTCGTTAAACCACCAGTTCAAGTGGAATTTATTTGATCAGATCTTAATCAGTAAAAGTTTACATAACGATGTTGCAGACTCTTTATACTTTCATAAAGCCGATATTTTTGACGATATCATGTTAAGACAGTGGAAAGGAAAATATAGAGGTCAGCCAGCCCGCACATTTGTCGGTAGAAACTATAAAGGTGGTTACAGCGATCACTTTCCAGTTTTTGCAGTCTTTAGAAAGAATTAGTAGTGCTTTGTCCGTTAAACATATCTATTCGTCTATTAAGGATATGTTAAACAAATGTGGATTAAATTTTTTATATCTTCACAGTTCTAGAAAGCTTTTTGTAACACCTAGATTTCTAGTGTTTTTGACAGTTTCGCTTTCGCGAAAGCGGAATTACCTTAAATAATTGGTAAATCATAAATAGATTCGTGCTATATTTAGCGATCTAAAATTATTAACGCAACCTAAAAATTTAACCTTGTGAGAATGAAAAAATTACTTGCAATGGGGTTCTTTATTACATTTGCAACTACAAGTGTAGTACATGCACAGCAAGATCCTCAGTACACACAGTACATGTACAATCAAAACATTATTAACCCAGCCTACGCAGGTACTCAAGATGGTTTTAATATCACAGCCCTATATAGACAGCAGTGGTCTGGTATAACAGGAGCTCCTGAAACTATAACACTTTCTGGTAGTACATCCATAGGTGATAGACTAGGTGTAGGATTATCTGTAATTGCAGATAATATAGGTCCAGTAGGAGAAACAAACACTTATGGTGACTTCTCTTATAGACTACAAGTAGGTAAAGAAACTACTCTTGCATTAGGTCTTAAGGCTGGTCTTACATTTTTTGATGTAAACTTGAACACTGTTCAAACAACTGTCCCAGGAGATCCACTATTTTCTGAAGAACTTAATGAAACTTATCTTAACCTAGGTGCTGGTGCCTTCTTATATGGCTCTAACTGGTATGCAGGATTTTCTGTTCCTAATATGTTGAACAGTACGCACCTCGATGAAAACGGTTTGGAATTTGGAAGTGAGACACAACATTATTTCCTTACAGGTGGATATGTTTTTGATGTGGCAGATAACATTAAATTAAAGCCACATGTACTCGTTAAGGGAGCTTTTGATTCTCCAGTGAGTTTTGATTTAAATACAAATGTATTGTTTAACAATAAATTTGAAGTAGGAGTTTCCTATCGTTATGAAGACTCATTTAGTGGTCTGATAGGAATGAATGTTACAGATAATATTAAAGTAGGTTATGCTTATGACCGCGTAGTATCTGACATTTCTGTAGTGTCTAATAGTTCTCACGAGGTATTTTTATCGTTCGGTTTGAACTTCCCACGTAAAGTGATGCAGTCACCTCGTTTCTTCTAATTCAAAAACAGCAAAGAATACAAACCATGAAAAAACTATATATACTTTTTATATTATTCGTTGGTGTTGCAATGACGGCGCAAGCACAAAGCGATAAAACTGAAAAAGCAGATAAGCTTTTTGAACAGCTACGTTATGTAGATGCGGCTGAAGCTTATGAAAAACTTTTAAATAAAGGGGTAAGAACTCAGCATGTCTACACCAGATTAGGAGATTCTTATTTCTACAACAGTGATTTTAAAAACGCTGAGAGAAATTATGCTAGAGCCGTAAAACGTGATCCACAGCCTGAAACGCTTTATCGTTATGCACAATCTTTGAAAGCTTCAGAAAAATATGATCTTTCTAACACGATAATGACTCAGTTTGCCAGCTTAAAACCTGGGGACGATCGCGCAAAGCAATTCAAAGCTAATCCTAATTACTTGATGGAAATTCAAGAAATGAAAGATGCGTTTACCACAAAGGCAGATAAGTTTAATACTGAGGCTAGTGATTTCTCTGCCGTTAAAGTAGGAAATAAGCTATATTTCTCAAGTGCTCGTAATGAAAATAGAGGTAAATATGGATGGAATGAGCAACCATACCTAGATATTTATGAGGCAACTATTGATGAGGCAGGTGTAGTAGGAAAACCTGAGCTTCTTAAAGGTGAAGTTAATACTAAGTATCATGAAGGTACTTTAGATATTACACCAGATGGTAAATACATGTTTTTTACTAGAGTAGATTATTATAAAGGAGATTATGAAAAAGCGTCTGATGGAGAGAGCAAACTGAATATTTATAGAGCTCTCAACGCAGGTGGAGAATGGAGAGACGTTGCTACAACATCCTTAGAGTCTAAAGAATATGGTGTAGGACACCCATCTATTACTAAGGATGGTAAAGCTATCTTTTTTGCCAGTGAAGCGCCAGGAGGACAAGGTGGAACTGATATTTATAAAGCAACCCTTAAAAATGGTAAAATATCTAATCCTGTAAATTTAGGTCCTACTGTAAACACATCAGGTGACGATTCATTTCCTTATATAGCAGATGATGGAACACTTTACTTTTCAAGTAACGGACACCTAGGACTAGGTGGTCTTGATGTATTTAAATACAAAGATGGTGAGGTGACTAATATGGGTGCTCCTATCAACAGTTCTTTAGATGATTTTGGTTTTAGTTATTCTGAGGCAACTGGTAAAGGTTATGTGTCTTCAAACCGTAAAGGTGGACAAGGTGGCGATGACATCTATCAGGTAGAAAGAATCGAAGTTTGTGAAGTTGCAGTTACTGTTAAAGCTGTAGATTCTGAAACAGGAATGCCTATATCAGGAGCAATAGTTTCTCTACAAGATGACGCTGCTGGAAACAGTATGCCAGGTCAGACTACTGATGCAAATGGTATGGCAGTGTTTACAACTGACTGTAATCTTGAGCTTACAGCAAGAGGAGCTAAAGATAAATATGAAAGTGGAGAAGCAACACTATCTGTTGCTGAAGAAGAAACTGCTATGGTAGAAGTTATGATGACTCCGGAACCAGAAATCGTAGAAGACAAGATTATTCTTAATAAGATATATTTTGACCTAGATAAATCTAACATTCGTCCTGATGCGGCGCTTGAATTAGACCGATTAGTAGGTTTAATGAAAAAGTACCCTACTCTAGAGGTTATGGCAGAAACTTATGCAGATATCAGAGGTTCTGATTCTTACAATTTAGCACTTACCGAAAGACGTGCTAATAGCATAATTGAGTACGTAGAATCTCAAGGAATTGACGGTTCTAGGCTTTCAGCTGCAGGACGTGGAGAAGCAAATCCAGTAGTAGACTGTAAGGCTAAAAAATGTACACCTGCAGAATATGAATTATCTCGTAGATCTGAGTTTACAATTACAAAAAGATAAGCAAGATTATTAACTAACCCAATGCTTATAAAGTCCATTTGCTCATGCAAATGGACTTTTTTTTATTTGTAAAACTGTTCCAATTAGACCTTATAGAATCATTCTATTAATTATCTTAACCAGATGAATTCATTTTTAGAAAACATTCTCCAAGATCTTGAAAACAAACAAATAGAAATCACAAAGGTTTGTTATGTAGTCCCTTCCAGACGTGTAGGCATCTTTCTTAGTAGGTGCCTGGCTCAAAGAATTAATCAACCTATATTTTTACCTAAAATCTATAGTGTAGAAGAATACGTTGAATATCTCGCTCAAGTCGAAATCGTTAACGACCTAGATCTTTTACCGTTATTTTATAAAGCATACAAAAATGTAGAAAATGGTGAGAATTTAGATAGTTTTGATGAGTTTATAGGCTGGGCAACAACCATTCTTAAAGATTTCAATGAAATGGATCGTTATCTGGTAGATCCAGAGCAATTTTTTAATTACTTAGGTAGTATCAAAGAAATGGATCATTGGGCATTGAGCAAAAATCCCACATTGATGGTTTCTAAATATTTGAGGTTTTGGAAAAAGTTGCATCTATATTATAACGCATTTCAAGAGTTGTGTTTAGAAAACAAGATAGTGTATCAAGGAATGGCTTATAAGTTAGCTTTCGCGAAAGCGGAACAATCATCCTTCATTAATGATCAGGAAGAGAAAACGATTTTCCTAGGACTTAATGCT
>NZ_MAAX01000099.1:0-753 GCF_002162835.1 Nonlabens dokdonensis | reverse complement strand
ACTTGAAGAAGAAGGCGACGACAGCTTGTGTTTACGGGTATTTGTCACCGGTGGAGGCTGCTCTGGTTTCCAGTATGGCTTCACTTTTGATACTGAAATTGCTGAAGATGATACCCAAGTAACGCAAAGTGGTGTTAATGTGCTGGTGGATTCACTGAGCTACGCCTATTTAGACGGTGCCAGTGTGGATTATCAAGAAAGCTTAGAGGGTTCTAAATTTGTGGTTAATAACCCGCAAGCCTCATCAACCTGTGGTTGTGGCTCGTCGTTCACTATCTAGTTTTAGTTTAAATACGATTTTAGCTCTGTTTATTGGTCTTTTTTCATCTATGGCTGCGGCACAAGAGGGCCCATTCATTGCCCAATTGCATGCCCACACCCCAGAAGAATTGCAGGCATTGTTGAACCGTGCCGAAGCGTGGTCAAACAGTACAAAAACTTACCCAGATCACCCTATCTCAGTTATTTTACATGGCAGTGAAGCCAGCGCCTTTGTGAAAGCGAATTATCAAAAGTATCAATCGTTAGTGGATCAAGCTGCTAAATTAGATGCCTTCAATGTAGTGGATATTAAAATTTGTGAGCGCTGGATGGGGGCCAATATGGTTAACCGAAACCAGTTGCCGGCATTTGTTGAGACCGTCCCTTATGGGATAGAGGAAGAACGCAAGCTCATCAAAGCAGGCTTTCAAAGCTTTTAAATTTCAAGTTTCAAGTTTCAAGTTTCAAGTTTCAAGTTTCAAGTTTCAAGTT
>NZ_MAAX01000163.1 GCF_002162835.1 Nonlabens dokdonensis | reverse complement strand
TATGATAATGACATTGATACCTTTTTCTTGTAACGCTTTCGCGAAAGCGTCAAACTCATCTTGTGCTTTATGATTTTGATCTATTATTTTAACGCCTTCGTCTTGATAATAATTGTTTACAGCAGTTTGCTCGTTTAAACGGAACTGTGTCGGGCGTACCATAAATACGGTATCTGTGATTTGTTTCATTAATCTCTAATTAAAGGAAGTGTTGAACATCTTAAAAGGCCTTCTTGTTTTGAAATTTCAGCATAAGGAACTTCTTCCACAGTAATATTATGACTGCGCAACCAAGTATTTAATCTGGTAAAATTCTCTTCTGAAATAACAACATCTGGCGCTATAGAAAATATATTTGAATTCATATTATACATTTCTTCCTGAGTGATCTCAAAGCAATTTTCTTTACCGAATAGATCAATTAAAAATTGATATTCTTCTTCTTCTAAGAATCCATTCTTGTGAATAATACATTTGTCTTTACCTACAGGTTGAAAGCAACAATCTAGGTGTAATGCATTGTTATAAGGATCGAGGTTGTCTTTTCTCAAATTAAAAGAAACGACTTTTTTATTTGGAAAGGTGTCTTTTAACCAGTCTATGGCTTCTACGTTAGTGCGCGCAATGATATAATCTGCATAGTCTTCACCTCGATAAGTTCCTACAAAAATATAATCGCCGTGCAACATCACGTCGCCACCTTCAATATGAACTTCTTCTGGTGGACGAATTACTTGATCAGGATTTATTTGATCAATCACGTATTGAATTGCCTCTATCTCCTCTTCTCTATCTGGTAAAATATTAGCTTTTACAAAGGTATTATCTATTACAAAACCTATGTCTCTAGTAAAAATCTGATTGCAATCTTCTATGTGTTTAGGTCTGTAAACTTTTACATCATACTTCTCTAGAACTGCATTTACTGCAGCCATTTCTTCCATCATATCCTCATTTGTAGGATATTCTCCTGCCAGGATGTATTTGCGAGATTTAGGATCATAAGCATCTTCTACATTGGGCACAGGACCGTTGCTGGCTGCTGTTCCTAATACTACAGCTCTAAGCCTAGAAGTTTCATCTTTAACGTTAAGAGTGATTTTATTCATATTGCAAATTTAATACTTAAGAATAGTTACCATTAGCTTTTACGCAATCGTTTTATTAAATCTTTCCACGACTTGACATCTGATTCTAATCCATAAAAAAACTCCCTAAAAATAGGGAGTTTATTAATTTATGATACAGTGATCTATCGTTCAGACACTTCTTTAAAAGCTCTATGGTTTTCACCAGTATATACCTGACGTGGTCTACCTATAGGCTCTTTATTCTCACGCATTTCTTTCCACTGTGCGATCCATCCTGGAAGACGACCTAATGCAAACATTACTGTAAACATCTCTACAGGAATTCCCATGGCTCTGTATATTATACCAGAGTAGAAATCTACGTTAGGATATAACTTACGGTCTACAAAATAAGGATCATTTAATGCTTCTTGCTCAAGTCCTTTTGCAATCTCTAGAATAGGATCTTCAACACCTAAAGCAGCTAAAACATCGTCTGCAGCTACTTTAATAATTTTTGCTCTAGGATCAAAGTTTTTATAAACTCTATGACCGAAGCCCATTAAACGGAAAGGATCATTTTTATCTTTGGCCTTTGCCATGTATTTCTTAGTATCACCACCATCTTCTTTAATCGCTTCAAGCATTTCTAATACGGCTTGATTTGCACCACCGTGTAATGGTCCCCATAAAGCGTTTATTCCTGCACTAAGACTTGCAAATAAACCTGCATGAGAAGAACCTACGATACGTACTGTACTTGTAGAACAGTTTTGCTCATGGTCTGCATGAAGAATTAATAATTTATCTAATGCACTTGATACTATAGGATCGATGGTGTACTCGCTATTAGCTTTTTTAAACATCATTTTTAAGATGTTATCTACATAGCCTAAATTATCATCTCCGTAATCAAGTGGCTGTCCAGTACGCTTTCTTAACGCCCATGCAACTAGAACTGGGAATTTACCCATGATCTTTACAATGGCGTTATACATATCTTCTTCACTATCTACATTTACAGATGACGGATTAAATGCCATTAACGCACTAGTTAATGAAGAAAGAACTCCCATAGGATGAGCTGATTTAGGAAAACCGTCTAGGATTTTCTTAACATCTTCATCCACATGAGACTGGGCTTTAATATCGTTATGAAATTTTTCTAATTGTGCAGCAGTAGGCAATTCACCAAATATCAACAAATATGCAACCTCAAGAAAATCAGCCTTATCAGCTAGCTCTTCAATCGAGTAGCCTCTATATCTTAATATACCTTCTTCACCATTTAAAAACGTTATTGCACTAGAACAACTACCAGTATTTTTATAACCAGGATCAATAGTGGTAAGCCCACCAGTTGCGCCTCTTAACGTCTTAATATCTATTGCTTTCTCGTTTTCTGAGCCAGTGATAACAGGAAATTCATACTTCTTGCCATCAAACTCTAATGTTGCCTTGTCTGTCATTGTTAATTTTTGAGTTTTGTAATTTCAAAAATACGTCACAACCTTTGATTTTCACATTATTTCATAGACGAAGTGTTCCACTTTAATAAAAATTTAGTTTTTATTACATCGATATAGTAAATAAAATAGTTAAATGACATAAAGTTAAGAAGTGATTAGGTTTGATATCCGCTTTCGCGAAAGCGAGATAAAGAAAAACGACGACCAATTAAGGCCGCCGTTCATCAATTTGTAAGTACCAAAAACTAACAAATATTATTTCACTATAACTTTTACTGTACCAGTTTCTTCACCTGTTTGTACTTTTAAAATATACATGCCCGAACTTAATTTTAAAGAAGGTTGTACTATATACGAGTTATTAAAATCAGTAGTCGTTGAATAGATTTTCTGACCGAGTGTGTTGAATAATGTGATGGTAACTTCTTTACCATTTAAATAACTACTGTTGAGAACAAACGTGTTATCTGTTACTGGGTTAGGGTAAACAGCTAAACTATTAGTCAAGGAAATGTCACCTGTATTAAGAGTCGCATTGCTATACTCTATATAAAACCTGTCTACGTTACTGCTGGCTGAGGTCACATTGAAGGATATGTTATTCATCCCATCTTGTAAAAGCGTACGCTGTCCAGTCGCTTGATCAACAAGAGTAGCGTTAATACTCGCACCTAGAGAAACTTCAATCTCAAAATTATAGGCAGAAGATCTATATCTAGACAAGTGTAGAGGTGTAATATCGTTTGCAACTGGTAATTGCTTTCTATTAATACTTAATAAATCACCATTTA
>NZ_MAAX01000155.1 GCF_002162835.1 Nonlabens dokdonensis | reverse complement strand
GTGATTGCAAACTGCCATCAATGCGGTAATCCTTGTGACACACATACTAATTGTGCAAACGATGCATGCCATTTACTTTTTATTCAGTGTGATTCATGCAAAGAAAAATATGAAAACTGCTGTAGTGAAGAATGCAACGAGATCATTCAGCTTCCTTATGAAGAACAGAAAGCATTACGAGCAGGACACTATAACAGCAATAATATTTTCAAAAAAGGACGCTCTGAAAAGCTAGCTTTTAAAAAGCACTAATATTTAATAAGTAGTGTATTGAAATTATACCGCTTTCGCGAAAGCGAGATCAATAAACACATCTTACCTTTACAACATGGTTAAAATAGGCAACATAGAATTACCAGATTTCCCACTTTTACTTGCACCTATGGAAGATGTGAGCGATCCACCTTTCCGTACTTTATGCAAAGAAAATGGTGCCGATGTTGTTTTTACCGAATTTATCTCTAGTGAAGGGTTGATACGTGATGCTGCAAAAAGTACCATGAAACTGGACATCTATGAAACAGAACGACCAGTAGGGATTCAGATCTTTGGAGCTAACTTAGAATCCATGTTACAATCTGTGGAAATTGTAGAGCGTACTAAACCTGATATTATTGACATCAACTTTGGTTGTCCTGTAAAAAAGGTGGTTTCTCGTGGTGCAGGAGCAGGAATACTTAAAGATATTGATCTTATGGTGTCGCTTACGGAGGCTATGGTAAAACATACCTCTTTACCTATTACTGTAAAAACTCGTTTAGGCTGGGATGACGATTCAATTAAGATCATGGAAGTAGCAGAGCGTTTACAAGATGTAGGTATCAAAGCTCTTTCTATCCATGGTCGCACACGAGCACAGATGTATAAAGGAAATGCCAACTGGGCTCCTATTGCAGAGGTGAAGAATAATCCGCGGATACACATTCCTATTTTTGGAAATGGAGACGTGACCACTCCGGAGCTTGCTATGAAAATGCGTGATGAATATGGCCTTGACGGCTGTATGATAGGTCGCGCGAGCATAGGTTACCCATGGTTTTTTAGAGAAGTAAAGCACTTTTTTGAAACAGGAACGCATCTCGCAAAACCCACTATGCAAGAGCGTGTAGAAGTCGCGAGACGACACCTTCAAATGGCAATAGATTGGAAAGGCGAAAAATTAGGTGTTTTTGAAACGCGCAGACATTACACTAACTATTTCAAAGGCATTCCTAATTTTAAAGAACACCGTATGAAAATGGTAACTAGTGATGACAGTGCTGGCGTTTTCGCTGCTTTTGATGAGGTACTTCAAAAATTTGGCGATTACAGTTTTGCTTGAGAAAGCAGCCTATCGTTAATTCTGCGAGAACCTATGTAACTTGCTATAATTCCCAAAACCGCAATAGTAGCTAGAGATATAAACACGTTTATTAGTTCCATAGCAAAAGGGTATGGAATTCCTGGTGCGATATAAATTAAATCGTACTGTATTTGTAAAGCAACAAATACCACTCCTATAACAAGTCCTATGACACCACCAGAAAGGGTCATTAAACTTCCTTGAATAAAGAATATTTTACGTAAAGATTCTACTGGAGCACCTAGATCCAGAAGGGTTTTCATGTTTTTCTTTTTGTCTAGAATCATCATAATGATCGATCCTACCACATTAAATAATGCAATGATCAATACTAAAGTAAAAATCAAATACACCACCAGGTTTTCTGAATTAAGCATTTTATACAACGCATCATTCATCTGGAATTTATCTTTAATTTTAACAGGCTGGTCAAAGATTTCTTGAATCGCGGCTCTTACCTCGTCTTGATTTGCTCCATCCTCAAGTTTAATCTCCACAGCACTTGCTGTTGAGCCATTCAAATTGAGCAGTTTACGAGCTGCGTTAAGTCGAGTAAAAATATATTTACCGTCTAGCGCTTCATTAACACTAAAAGTACCTATTGGGATAGCGTCTAGCCTTGAAAACGAACTGTTCAAATTAAGTTTATTAATCGCATTAGTTCCAGGTTTAGGAACCATTATTTGCATATAATTCCCATAATCATTAACTGTAAGTGATAATCTTGCTGCTAGAGAATAACCTGCAACAACTTGCGCATCACTTTTAGAAAGCCAGCTACCATAGTATAAAATGGAATCTGTACTAATCATGTTCACATAATTATCTGGAACTCCTTTAATAAAAGCAATGTCGTTTTTTTCCTCATAATTTAAGAAAGCCTTTTCTTCTATTACATCACAAACTAATGCTATTCCAGGTACATTTTCTAGTTCTCGCTTTCGCGAAAGCGGTATCTCAACTGTCTTTCCTTCTACAGGTAATACTTTAAGATCTGGATCAAAATAGTTGGAAAACTCGGTGCTAAAATCCTTAAGTCCTGAAAATCCTGAAAGAACAATAAAAAGCGCCGCAGTTCCTACCACTGTAATGATAAAACTGAGGATATTTATGATATTAATGGCGTTTTTTCCGTTTTTAGAAACGAGGTAACGTCGCGCTATGTAAAAAGAAAAATTCACTAAGACTTTTTGCGTCGTGGGAGAATATCTGGATTTTCAATAGGGTTATTTTTCCCTTTTAATTCTTGATCGATTTGATCCATGTACTCTAAAGAATCATCGTTGAAAAATTGGAGCTCAGGCATGCGACGGAACTGGTGACGTACTCGAGAGGCTACCTCATAACGTATCTCGTGTCCCATATCTACGATCTCTTGCACAACAGTAGCTGCCTTATCTGCCGGGAAAACAGACAGGTACACTTTTGCATAACCTAAATCTGGAGTAACAGTAACCTTAGTAACCGATACGATAAGGTTGCTTACGGCATTTTTTCTCATTACATCCTGAATGACAGCTGATAAATCTTCTTGTAAGACACCAGCAATTTTTTTCTGTCTATTACTTTCTTCCATAGTGCAAAGGTAAGTTGTTCCTTATTAATAGTTCTTTAATTTCATTTTTATCAAATCTTCTTGAAAAGAAATAAGATATAAAAAAACGCTTCGACATTGTTGTTTTTTAACTGTTGTTTCTATCTTCACAGTAAAGAATAAAAACATGTTTGGCAAGATTGAACATTTAGGAATTGCAGTTAAAAGCCTTGAAGAGGCAAACGAAGTTTACACAAAATTATTGGGTCGCAAACCTTATAAAAGTGAATCAGTAGCAAGTGAAGCGGTAGAAACGAGTTTCTTTATGACCGGAGAAAACAAAATTGAGTTACTGGCTGCAACAAATGAAAACAGCGCTATTGCAAAGTATGTAGCAAAACGAGGCGAAGGAATTCACCATGTAGCATTTGCGGTAGAAGATATTAAGGCTGAGCTATCTAGACTGGAAAAAGAAG
>NZ_MAAX01000067.1 GCF_002162835.1 Nonlabens dokdonensis | reverse complement strand
CTTTTAATTTTTCTATTTATAATCACAGACAACTTCAGTGCAGTAGGCCTATTACTGACTGCAAAATCAGTATTTAGATTTGGTGATCTGAGCAAAGCAAAAAATATGAAGTTAACAGAGTACGTATTAATAGGTACATTGCTTAGCTTTGGCATCGCAATTCTGGTAGGTTTGCTATTTAAAAACTATATGATATGAAAAAGATTTTAGGAGTTATACTCGCTACTATACTAATAATGATGGTTCTGTGGTATGCATTTATTTATTTTGCTAGCTATTCTGAAGGTTATCGTAGTGGTGAATTGATAAAATTTTCTAGTAAAGGTTTTGTTGTGAAAACATGGGAAGGAGAAATTTCTCAAGGAATAAGTGGTGCTCAAATTTTTTCTTTTTCTGTTATGAATAATCAGCCAGAGGTAATAGAAGCCCTGAAGGAATATCAAGGAGAATATGTGAAATTAAAATATGAAGAGAAATTTGGTACGTTTTTCTTTTGGGGTGATACTAAATATTTTATTACAGAAGTAACTCCAGAAAAAAGTCCTCATTTTAATCGTGATTGATTGTTTTAATTACGCTTTCGCGAAAGCGAGAAAAATAATCACCTCATATAATTATACCATATGAAAGACCAATTCAAATCTCCCGAACAGTCCAGAGTAATGTTATCCTTACTCATGCTACCTTCACATGCAAATTTTTCAGGCAAAATTCATGGTGGTTACGTATTGTCTCTTATTGATCAAATAGCATTTGCTTGTGCGTCAAAACATTGTGGTAATTACTGTGTAACTGCAAGTGTAGATGTAGTAGACTTTCTTGCTCCTATTGAAGTAGGTGAAATGCTCACACTTCGAGCCTCAGTAAACTATGTAGGTAATTCTTCTATAGTTGTAGGAATACGAGTTGACGCAGAGAATATACAGACCGGAATAACAAAACATTGCAATTCTTCATTTTTAACTATGGTTGCAAAAGATGAGAACGGCAATACCGTTTCTGTACCTGGCCTTAAAATAAGCAGTGAGACACACGTGAGGCGATTTGCTAGAGCGATTAAACGCAAACAAATTAAGCACAATAGTAATCAAGAAATAGCTGCTGCAAACTTTTCTGATCCAAAGTATCGAGAAGAGCTAAAAAAGTACAACGTAGAAATTAATCTTTAAATTTCTAATAATTCTTCATGAGACTCAAAAACGTAGCGCTGTAAATTATTTAAGGTTTCTTTTTTATCTGTTGTATTAATTAGCAACGATATGTTATTATTACTACCACCGTAAGAAATCATTCTTACAGATACATCTTGTAATATTTGAAACAGATGCGGAGTGTCTTGATGGTAGATTATATTGTTCCCAACCAGACATACTATACTCATTGAGTCGTCTACTTCTACACTTGCAATTTTTTCTAATTCTTGTACGATAGCGTTAATATGCGAGGCATTATCGATCGTGAGTGATACTGCAATTTCTGAAGTGGTTACCATATCGATAGGTGTCTCATATTTTTCAAAAACTTCAAAAACTCGCTTCAAAAAACCATGAGCCTGCAACATTCTAGCAGATTTAATTTTAATGGCATAGATACCGTCTTTTGCTGCTATTGCTTTAATTCCTTCTCCAGTTACATGGTGTGTTATTAATGTACCGTGCGCAGCTGGTAGCATCGTGTTTTTTAATCGTACTGGTATATTGAGATCTCTTACCGGCATAACGGTTTGTGGATGCAGTATTTTTGCACCGAAATAAGCTAGCTCAGCTGCCTCATCAAAAGAAATTTGTGAAATAGCTGTTGTATTTTCTACAAACCTAGGGTCATTATTATGAAAACCATCTATATCTGTCCAGATTTGAACTTCCTGAGCTTCTATAGCGGCTCCTATAATTGATGCTGTATAATCACTACCACCACGTTGTAGATTAGAAATTTGCCCTTGAACATCAAGACATATAAAACCTTGAGTGATAAATATATCAATGTGCTCGTTCTTACTTAAAATACGCTGTAAATTTTGTTTTATATAAAAAGCATCTGGTTCATTATTATTATCAATTCGCATGAAATCCAGTGCAGGCAGTAGCATTGCGTTAATACCTTCTTGCCTCAATAAGCTACTAAACAAATAAGTAGACAGTAGCTCTCCTTGAGCTACAATTTTATTATAACTGAAAGTAGTATAATCTAAAATTGTGATCTCCCTCAAGCTATCAAAAACCTTACTTATGTATTCCTGAGCTTCAGCTATTAAAAAATTCTCATTTAATAATTCACTTATAGTATGTACGTATTTCTTGTTCAATGTTTCAATTAGCTCTAAAGCTGTTGAAGATTCTTGAGAACAAATAGCATCAGAAATTTCTACTAAAGCGTTAGTCGTGCCAGACATGGCAGATAACACTACTACTTTTCTTGAACCATCTGTAATAATTTCTTTTACATGATTCATATTTTCTACAGAACCTACCGAAGTACCACCAAATTTTTGAACAAGCATATTCGTTTTTTATACAAACATAAAAATATATACTACTAGAAATAAAAAGATAACAGAAATTAGTCTAATTTTGCACATCTTGTTAAATAGTTAACAATTATGAAAACAGTGTCTGATTGTGTGGAAGAGATTCTAGTTACACAACCATTTCTTGAAGAAGCGTTATCTAGACGTATAATCAATTTTTCTGCACTTGCAGAAGAACTACAACCTTCTATAAGTGAAATGCTTAGAAAGCCTATAAAAACAGGAGCAATAATGATGGCATTGAGGCGCTATAAATCTCCTATAGGATTGCAACAGTCTCATCATTTAAAAAAAGTATTAAAAAATCTAGGCGATATAACCGTACGGTCTAACCTGACCGATTTTACTTTTAAAAACTCTAGCACACTAATATGGAGCCATAGCAAAGTATTAGAAATCATAAACCCAAATGTATTCTATGGATTTTCTAGAGGTGTTCATGAAAGTAATCTAGTCATATCAACTAGTGAAAAGAATCACATCTTAGAAAAATTTAGCAAGGAAACCATGACGAGTATGAAGGATAATTTGAGTGCCATAAGCCTTGCATTACCTACTAATAACACCCAAATTCCAGGTCTCTATTATCAAATATTTAAACGTTTTGCTTGGGAAGGCATCTCTCTTCACGAGGTTATTTCTACAACAAATGAATTTAGCGTATTAGTAGAAGACTTTGCTGTAGATAAAGCGTTTTCAGCGATCAAAAAGCTCAGTAATAGTTAATTATAAAAAGAAAGTTAAAAGTGTAATGTTTTAAAAGCTGGTAATTCCGCTTTCGCGAAAGCGAGATCATCACAAACAAATCTTTCTTAAAATACTCGTACGAGATTGAAACCAAAGTAAAACCTGCCATCCAACCAATCTCCAGTACCTTGGCTTAAGAAACCGTTAGTAAGCATAGGCTGGGCATTTGTGAAATGCATTTGAAACACGTGTCCACCAGTTTCAAGATCAACACCTATACTCAATGGATTTACATAAGG
>NZ_MAAX01000113.1 GCF_002162835.1 Nonlabens dokdonensis | reverse complement strand
TATTAAATCGGTCATGTGAACGTCTATAACTTCAAAGCCTGCGAGGTACATCGCACGTGCCATTTCTCGTTCAGAATTACTTCCTTTTTCACGTATTACGGCTGCTTTGATGCGTTTTTGAGGTAATTCTGGTAGTTTTCCTGTAAAATGCTCAGGAAATTTAAATTCCAGCGGCTGGTTCACATAGTTTAACGCACGTTCATCTGCGGTGCCGTTAAATGATTGTTTGCGGTCTAATAAATGTGAAGTTTCATACCAAACATCACGCATGTCATCTACGTCTATGATGAATTCATTGATGTCTAAAACGGCTTCGTCTATGGCGTTTCCTATTTTAAAGAAAGGAACGCCTGTTTTAGCCAATTCTTCTTCTACGCTATCATCGGTAGCTTGTAGCACGATTCCAGCATTTTCTGAGAACAAAACTTTGACCATATCATGACCTACCGTAGCCAGATCCAGTTCCATTCCCACGTTTTGTGAAGGGAAACACATTTCTAGTAAAGTGGTAATTAATCCACCACTAGCAACATCGTGCCCTGCGAGCACTTTGCCTGATTTTATCAAAGATTGTATAGCGGTAAACGCTTTCGCGAAAGCGGAACTATCCACAATCGTAGGACATTCATTACCAATTTTATTTTGTGTTTGTGCAAAGCTAGAGCCACCTAGTTTATGGTCATCGCCACTCATATTGATGTAATAAATAGGAGCCTTGTAATCGCGTTGCAATACCGGTTCTACGACTTTAGAAATATCATCACAAGCACCTACCGTACTGATGATGACCGTTCCAGGAGCCAATACATCCATGTCTGGATATTTTTGCTTCATAGAAAGACTGTCCTTACCAGTAGGAATGTTGATTCCTAATTCAATGGCAAAATCGCTCACGGCTTTTACAGCGTTGTATAAACGAGCATCTTCACCAGGATTGTTACATGGCCACATCCAGTTAGCACTTAGACTCACGCCTTTAAGGCCTTTTTCTAATGGTGCAAAAACAAGATTAGTCAGCGACTCTGCAATAGCATTGCGAGAACCAGCAGCTGGATCGATTAATGCGGCAACTGGCGCGTGACCTATTGTGGTCGCTACTCCATTTTTACCGTTATAATCCATCGCCATAACACCTACGTTATTTAATGGTAGTTGCAGTTCTCCACAAGTCTGTTGTTTGGCAACGCGACCTGTTACACAGCGATCTACTTTATTAGTCAGCCAGTCTTTACAAGCGACAGCTTCCATGCGTAATACGTTGTATAAATAGAGCTTAAAATCTTTACCATCATAAGGAACCGCATCATAAATGCGCTCGATGGTCTTGTCATCCATTATGGTTTTAGGACTAGAACCGAACATATCTTCCAGCGCTAGATCCATAGGGCTGCGACCATTTTTTTCACTGAACGTGAACTTATTATCTCCGGTAACTTTACCTACTTTATATAAAGGTGCACGCTCACGAGCGGCTATTTCTTCCAGTACAGGTGAGTCTTTTGCATCCATCACTAATCCCATACGTTCTTGGGACTCGTTACCGATTAGTTCTTTGCGAGATAGTGTAGGATCACCAACTGGCAATTTCTCTATATCTATGATTCCGCCAGTTTCTTCTACTAATTCTGATAGACAATTCAAGTGCCCACCAGCACCGTGATCGTGGATGGATTTAATAGGATTGTTATCACTTTCTACGAGTCCACGTATCGCGTTTGCAGCACGTTTTTGCATTTCTGGATTAGAGCGTTGTACAGCGTTTAATTCTAGACCAGAATCTAGTGCGCCAGTGTCTGCACTACTTACGGCAGCACCACCCATTCCAATACGGTAATTATCTCCACCCATAACGATGATATCATCGCCTGCGTCTGGAGTTTTCTTTAAGGCTTGTTCTTTCTTTCCATAACCTATTCCGCCAGCTTGCATGATGACTTTGTCGAAGCCTAAGTTTTGATCACCTTCTTGATGTTCAAATGTTAATACAGAACCTGTGATTAACGGTTGGCCAAATTTGTTACCAAAATCACTCGCACCATTTGATGCTTTGATTAAGATATCCATAGGTGTTTGATAGAGCCATTTACGAGCTTCAAAGCCATTTTCCCATGGTCGTTCTTCATTTAATCTCGAGTAGCTGGTCATATAAACCGCAGTTCCTGCAAGTGGTAAAGAACCTTGTCCACCAGCAAGTCTATCGCGTATTTCTCCACCAGAACCGGTTGCAGCACCATTAAATGGCTCTACGGTAGTAGGGAAGTTGTGTGTTTCGGCCTTTAATGATATTACCGAATCAAAAAGACTGGTTTGATAAACGTCTGGCTTGTTTGCAGTTTTAGGCGCAAACTGTTCTGCTTGTGGTCCTTTTACAAAGGCTACGTTATCGCTGTATGCACTTACGATTCCGTTAGGCCAGCGTTTAGAGGTTTCTTTAATGAGTTTGAATAGGGAAGTAGGCATCTCTTCACCATCAATGATAAAAGTTCCATTAAATATTTTGTGGCGGCAGTGCTCAGAGTTTACTTGTGAAAAACCGAATACCTCACTATCAGTTAATTTACGATCTAATTTTTCAGAAAGCTGGATCAAGTAATCGATCTCATCATCGCTAAGTGATAATCCTTCTTGCATATTATAAGCAGGAATATCATCTATTTCTAGGACGCCTTCAGCTTCTACATTAATATCAAATTGCGATTGATTGAGTCCATCAAACTTTTGCAACAACATTTTATCATACTGCGAGTTCTCCTCACAAGCATGAAATTCCTCGATTCTTAGAATTCCTTTAATTTCCATGTTTTGAGTAATCTCTACAGCATTTGTAGACCATGGAGTAATGGTGGTTGCACGTGGTCCCGTAAAGAATCCCGATAAAGCATCGGCTTCTAGTTTTGGAGCATCGGCAAAAAGCCATTGTAATTTTTGATCATCTTCTGTAGAGATCGGTGCTTGGGTTTGTACTGCGTAAACTGACTTGGACGGATTTCCGTAAAAATGAATCATTGTGAGCGCTTTTATGGGCTATTGCAAAGATACTTTTTTAGGGGCTTATTTTAGTTGTTTCCGCTTTCGCGAAAGCGGAATTATTAACGTCTTATTTACAATAAATATATTACGTAAACTATTTGTAGGTGATACTCATGGTTTCCTTTGTTTCTAAGGTAAGTTCCCCTTTTTTAGTTTTATTTGAGTAGGTGGTTTTTTCTGTTAAATAAGAATTTTGATCGGTTACAAAAATGGTTCTATATCTTTGTTTATCAGATGTGTTATTGTCTATAACAATTTCCTCATCGACGGTTATTTTATTGTCGTTTTGGGCAATTGATATGTTAGATACTTCTAAACTGTTAGTCTTTATCAATTCATTATTTCTAAAACGCCATTGCTCTTTATTTACACTCTTTTTTGTGATTTGGTTACCGGTGTTATAAGTGTAACTCTTTAGGTAGACATCTTTAGAATGAAGGAATTTAAGTAGTTTATTAAAATCTATAGTATCTACATCATTAGTAAGTTTATCATATTCTTTGGCAGCTGGATCATTTTCTTGAAAACTTTTAATGAAAAAGGTAGAAAGGGTTGATTGATCTAATAGATCACGATCATTGTATTTATATTTTTCATGATGAACTATTAAAGCTTCATTATATTCTGAGTTTTCGTTTTCAAAATAAAGTTCTTGATTGCTGTATATCCATTTATCGGTCATTCTATTAGACGAGTCGTAACTAATTTTTACATAGGATAATGGACTCATGATGAATACGGGAACTGGATTTTCACTCCTTTCATTTAATTCTAATATCGTTTGATAGCTTACTATTTCAGTTATATTTTCATTTGCATCATAACTGTATTTTTTAAACATATTCATATCTTGAATCGCTATGATTTTACCTTTATTTACAAAGACCAGTTCTTCCAGAAGCTCTGTTCTTGTAGGAGTTGGGAACAGCTCCTGACTCAAAGAATGATTAAATATGATCTCGTCATTTTTTGGAGTGTAAGCAACAGTATCCGACTTCTTAATAGCCATAGAAGCTTTATCTGAGCTGGTAGAATTAGATTTTTGAACATCAATAACAGGAAAATAATCTAATTCTTGAACATCTCGAGTGAGTCTATTTATAGTTTCTGTGGACTGTAATTTATCATCTTCATAAGTCTCTCTTTTGTAAATGAAACTAGACATCAATTGTGAGTCATAGGTAAATTCTGGTAAGCCAGCTTTAGGTTTTAAAGATGCTTCTACATCTGGTCCGTACATCTGGTAGCTATCTTGAGAATAGCTATTAAAGGCTATCAGTAATAATGGAAATAAGACTGTGTAAGATAATTTCATAGGATGGTTGATTATTGCAATATTAAAGATATAAACTTCTTTAATATATAACGCCGGTAAAAGATTTGTTATTGTTTCGCTTTCGCGAAAGCGACATCATAAAGCTCCTGTTTTTTTTCACTGATGCAACGTATATATCAGTATTGATTTACTGTTAAGTCTTAACCTATCTCTAACATGTTCTAAGAGGCATTTTATCTATATTGAAAACTAAAACCGAAAACTTATGAAAGCAGCAAGATTTTTAGAACAAGGCGGCGATTTAACCATCGTAGAAATGGATAAGCCTTCTCCAAAAGCCAATGAGATTTTATTAAAAGTAGAAGCTTGTGGAATATGCCACAGTGATGCTTTTACGCAAGCTGGTGCTATGGGAAATGATTTTCCTAGAACGCCAGGTCATGAAGTGATAGGGATTATTGAAGAATTGGGAGATAATGTAACATTATTTGAAAAAGGAGAGCGAGTAGGAATAGGCTGGCATGGTGGACATTGTTTTGACTGTGACCCTTGCCGTAGAGGTAAATTTATTAACTGTGAAAATGCCAAAGTTTCTGGTATTTCTTACGATGGTGGTTATGCAGAATATATGACAGCGCCTTATGAGGCAGCGGCGAGAGTTCCTGAAGATTTAAAAAGTACTGAGGCAGCACCACTCTTATGTGCAGGTATTACTGTATTTAATGGGATGCGTAATGCAGGATTGAGAGCTGGCGATACAGTTGCAGTTCAAGGAATAGGTGGACTAGGACACCTGGCGATACAATTTGCTCATAAAATGGGAATGAGAACCATCGCTCTAAGTACTACAGATGATAAAAAGGACCTTGCAATGGATCTAGGAGCAGATCATTTTATTGCTACTAAAGATGAAGATGCCGTAGAACAATTACAACAACTAGGTGGCGCAGATCTCATAGTCGCCACAGCACCGCACGCTGATGCTATATCGAGTGTTATCGACGGTTTAGGAATAGATGGTACGATGTTATTAATCGCTGCTGCCGGCGATGACGTAAAAGTTTCACCAATGCAATTATTACAAGCTAGAAAATCATTGAAAGGTTGGCCTAGTGGAGTAGCACCAGACAGTGAAGATACATTAAAGTTTAGCGAGCGTACAGGAGCATTGCCTATGATTGAAGAATTCTCACTAGATAATGCCAAAGAAGGTTTTGATAAAATGATGAATAATGAATTGCGTTTCAGAGGTGTTTTAAATATGTCTAAATAGAACATCATCACCATTAGTACGATTAAAAAAAGAGCCTGTTAAGGCTCTTTTTTTTTAAGTAGTGTAAGATCTTACTTGACTATAAGTTTGTATGTTTTTGAAACACCGTTTATTTGTAGTCGTGCAATAAAAACACCAGTTCTATTTATATAAAAATAATTGTTGTTTAAAGCAATTTCTAATTGTCTTCCAGACAAATCATAAATGTCTAGTTGCTCCAGTTCATTTTCTAGATTCCCGATATAGAAAGCACCTGTAGATGGGTTAGGGTAGATGCTAATATCTTGGAATACAAAATCATCATTGCTCGCTGTATTGTCGAAAGTATGCATACCTAAGTCACTAGAATTGTCTTGAGCAAAAATGTTCCATTCTCCCACTTTATCAAATGTGGTATTAGGTCCAGTTATATTAGATTTACGCACTAAGGTTTCATTTTGAATATCGTCTGCATTACTATTAGGATCACCTACAAGATCCAGTAAAATCCCAGCTTTAAATAAACCGATGGCATCATTACCATTAAAATTTAACACACTGCTACTACCTAATAATAAATCTGCTTCAGCTAGAATAGCTGCATTTGCGTTACCTCTTGCTAATACATAAACCTCTTGATCTTGTAGCGTTCCAGATAGTGTCTCTGAAACGTTCCAGGTACCGCTACCATTTTGACTTAATTGGATAGAATAGTCAGCTAGGTTGACAGCAGTTCCAGTGAAGTTTGCAATTTCTAAAGCTTTATTATTTCCGCCACCTTCAATGTATTCTGATATAAACAACTCTGTTGCGGCCCCAGATGGCATTTGAACATTGAGGTTTGTTCTAGTATCGTCATCAGGTAACATGTCACCGTTTCCGTCCACATTTGCAAAATTATCAGGATCGTCGCTTTCTTTTGAAAAACTACCATTTGTACCAGTAGCATTAAAATCTGCAGTGACTGTAATTTTATTGATAACACAACTACAAGAACTTGAAACATCTGCTGGAGTTAATGTGTACGCAAGTGTTCCAAATGGATCAGTCGTATTAATACCAGCGTTGAGCTGCGGAATTTGACCTGGAGAGGTAAATGATCCAAAATCTGCTACAGCTCGTACATTATATAAATCTGTAGTACCTATGTTATTAATTTCATATTCATAAGTAATTTGATCTCCAGCACTTGCAAAACCATCCATATCAAGATCTACAAATGTATCTTTGAGAGTAACAAACATTCTTCCCGAAGGATTATTACTACTGGTCCAGATCATAGTCACATACTGCGGATTATCCACATAAGGATTACGATTATTTTGATGTACATAGATGTCATTATTGCGATCTATCTCTTTTTGACTTACAGGATCCTGAGCATGCCAGTCTAGAAGTAAATCAATATACCATTGCTCATAGAATTGATCGCTTGAGCCATCACGAGGATTGTTTGCACTAGCATTTGCAGCATCCCAGCCAGCGTCGTTTATGTTGTTTTCATATCTAGTAGCAAAATAAAGTAACATTCTAGCAATGTCTCCTTTAAACTCGTCAAGAGGTTCAAAAACTTGCCCATTAAAACCAGTCGTTATAGAAGGTCCCTTTTTACTACCGTTCATGTAAGTAGTAATAGATGCGCCATTAGGGTTTACTTCTCCAAATGGTAAATTACTTCTACCACCATTTACCCATCCATCAGTAGGAATAACGTGGTGAGCATCGCTACGCATAGGCTCATTCTGACTAAAGAAACCTTGCGGATAAATATGTTCTCGATTATAGCAATCTGCCTCGCTATTAAAATTTCCACAATTAGAGTTGACACCTATGACATAGTTATAAGGATCTGCACCGTTAGGATTCTCAGAATACATGTCTAGGATCGTATTCGTTTGTGTACCGTTATCAAAATACTCATCGTTATCAGATGTGTTGTATAAAGTAATTAATGAACCATAACTTTGGGCATTATAGCCAGTAGAAATTATAATACTTAACTCAGACTTTAGCTGATATCCTGTAAGTCCGTTTGCACTATTATAGTATCCTGGTGGGATTTGAGCAATTCCCACTACAGAAAGTAATAAGAACAATAGGGTAATATTCTTCATATATGTGTGTTGTAAATTTCTTAGTCTTAAGAAATTATAGATGTTTACATTTTAAACGAGATGGTAGTTATTTTTTCTTCATTCTTGCCATAAAGAAACCATCAAAGCCATCTCTATGAGCATATAATGTTTGAGATTTTTCTAGCTCAAAATCAGTACCAGCTTCTGACTTTAAAAAGGTTTCTACTTGCATCTCATTTTCCGACGGAAATATGGAACAGGTAGCATAAACCATTCGGCCACCAGATTTTACAACCTTGCTATAAGATTGCAGGATCTCTTGTTGAGTTTCCTTAATATTTTCAATGAATTCTGGTTGCAATTTCCATTTTGCATCAGGATTACGTCTTAAAACACCTAATCCACTACATGGCGCGTCTATAAGGATAGCATCCATTTTATTATGGAGTTTTTTGATCACTTTTGTAGAGTCGATCAATCGCGTTTCTACATTATGAACTCCAGCACGACGCGTTCGTCTTTTCAATTCATTTAATTTACTTTGGTAAATATCAGTCGCAATAATTTGACCTTTATTTTCCATCATAGCGGCAAGATGTAATGCTTTACCACCAGCACCAGCACAAGCATCCATAATACGTTCTCCTGGTTTAGGCTCCAGATATGCAGCAATAAGTTGCGATCCAGCATCTTGAACTTCAAAAAAACCATCGGTAAACAACTTTGTACGGAAAACGTTTGCACGTTCATTTAAAATAAGGGCATCAGGAAAACGCTCGTGAGTCGTTGTTAGAATTTCTTCTGCAATTAGTTTTTCTTTTAAAGTGGCAACGTCTGTTTTTAAAGTATTTGCTCGTAGTACTACAGGAGCTTGTTCATTTAAAGCAGTAATCTCCTGCTCCCAAATGTTTCCTAATTCCTCAACACCCATTTCATCCAGCCAGTCTGGAATAGATTCTCGCATTTTACGATTGTTGCGTACTTCGTCCAGTCCACCTTTTATACGTCTTACTGGTGTGTTGAAATATTCTTCCCAGGCTGGTAAATCATGACCTTTTAGAACGATCCAGACACTAGTAAGTCTCCATAAATCTTGCTTATTAAAAGGTTCACTTACCTTAGCAATAGAAGCAAATAGTCTTTTATACCTTACAATATCATAAGTAGTTTCTGCAATAAAGCCTCTATCTCTAGAACCCCATCGAGTATCTCTTTTTAAAATCTTTTGAATAGCTTGATCGGCATACTTGCCGTCATTGAATATATTGTGCAATGCATCAACAGTTGCGAGCACTAAATTGTGGTGAAATCTCATTTTGCAAAAATACGTTTATTCCTATGGAACACATGAGAAGGAATATTTTTTTTCGGCATTTGTATTGGAATTCCGCTTTCGCGAAAGCGAGATCTCAACCATCCTATTTACATTTTCTGTCCTATTTTTACTGCATGAAGAAAATATTAATATTAGCTCTTATCATTTTGAGCGCAGCTTGTAAGGACAATCCTCAAACTTCTAAAATCAATGAAACTCAAAACGAGAGTAGAACTGACGTCACCATTAAAATGACGGAAGTTTTAACAGACTCAATAAGTATAAGAGCGCTAGACTATGGTGATGGCGACTACTGGTTTTCTGGTAATGATGGGCAATATGGAAGAATAGATGCAGCAACAGGAAAGACAGAAATGTCAAAGGTAACATTTGATGAAAACGAAAGCATCGAATACAGATCCATTGCTGTAACCGACCAATATACTTACATCTTAAGTGCTGGTAATCCTGCATTAGTATATAAAATTACCCATGCAAATAATGACGTAAAACTAGTTTATACTGAGGTAGAAGAGCGTGTTTTTTATGACAGTATGAAGTTCTGGAACGATCAAGAAGGAATTGCTTTTGGTGATCCTACAGAAGACTGCTTATCTGTAATTAAAACTTTTGATGGCGGAGAAAGCTGGGCAAAGTGCAAGTGTACTTATCTACCAGAATTTATTAAAGATGAGGCAGCATTTGCAGCAAGTAATTCTAATATTTCTATCTATGAGGATAATGTATGGCTTGCTACTGGTGGAGCTGCTGCGCGCATCCTACATAGTAAAGATCGTGGTTCTACCTGGGAAGAATATGCAACTCCTATGATAGCAGGTAGTGAAATGGCAGGAATATTTGCTATAGATTTTATAGACGAGAACCGTGGTGTGATGATAGGTGGTGACTGGAATAAGAAAAAAGATAATTTATATAATAAGGCTATCACTTATGATGGTGGAAAAAACTGGAAACTTATGAGTTCTGGTAGTGGTCCTGGGTATTGTAGTGATATCATATTTATTCCAGAAACAGATGGAAAAGAGTTACTGGCTGTAGGTTCTGAAGGAATATGGTGGAGTGGTGATCAAGGTAATATATGGAAAAAACTATCTAATGAAGGTTTTTATACAGTTAGAATGATTAATAAGAAAGAAGGTTTTCTAGCTGGTCGTAATATAGTCAGCAGCTTCTCTCTTGAATAAAGATTTTTAATTAAACATCGACGAAATGCATTTTAAAAGGTTTTACAAATACTTGATAATGTGTTATATAATGTTTAATTGAATATTTTATCGTTGAAACACCTAGTTTTTTAGTAATTGAGCAGGGCAATTCTAATATATTTGTAACGGTTTAAGTAAATAAGCAAATTAGTTTAAAGACAAGTTGTTTATTAAAATAAAGCGGTGGAGATCGCTTAGAAAGAGAGGAGGAGTCCTCTCTTTTTTTTTGCCTCAAATCTAATGTAGATTGAATCTATTACCTAAAGGAATGTAGTTACATAAAATTTTGTGTAACACGTTTTCTAAAGAACTAGAAACCCATTTGCTTTAAGTTCTTCCATAGGTTCTGAAAACCAGAAAGTATCAAACTGATCCCATCTTGATTCATAACTTTTCTTCATAACACCGTAGGTCATTACAGGACTGGCAGTAGGTGTAGATTGGTCTAATAGATCCATCAACCAGTCAGCTTTAGATGCTTCTAGCTCAATTTCAAACCAATCAGTTGGTTGGTGAAATTGAAGTTTTAAAGAGCTGATTTCTTTACCCTTTTTATGAATTGTAGAAGCAGCAACAAGTGGTGCATTACCCAACCATACCAATTTATGATTAGACTTAGGTGAACGATAAGCATCTTGATTTAAACAATCTTCTATATAATGAGGATCAATTTGACTTTGAGGAACTTTAAAATCAAACCAATCTTGTAAATCTAGCTCAAAACCTATTCCGTGCATATAATTGAATAAAGATTTCTTCAATCCATAACTAAACTGCTCGTGATCTACTCCAGTAGGATCATCAAACTGTACATCATTATTAGCAAATGATATAGGATTGAGCTGCGGAGTAATACCAAATTCCTCAGGATTCATACCTACAGGACTATGTGCTGTAAGCGCAAATTGATGCCAGAATCCACTTTGTATTATTCCTAATTCAAATAGTTGTCGCACCATTTCCAGACTGTCCACAGTTTCTTGAACCGTTTGAGTAGGATAACCGTACATTAAGTAAGCGTGTACCATGATACCAGACTCAGTTAAGTTTCTGGTGACTTGGGCTACTTGAGCAACGGTAACTCCTTTATCAATTAATTTCAACAATCGATCTGACGCTACTTCTAGTCCACCAGAAACGGCTATACAACCACTCGCTTTTAGTAAGTGACATAAATCTTGAGTAAAGTTCTTTTCAAACCTGATATTGGTCCACCAGGTGACGGATAGTTTTCTTTTTAAAATCTCTAGTGCTACAGCGCGCATTAATGCTGGTGGCGCTGCCTCATCTACAAAGTGAAAACCACTCTCTCCAGTTTGAGCAATCAACTGCTCCATGCGATCTACTAATATTTCAGCAGCCACTGGTTCATAAAGTTTGATATAATCTAGTGAGACATCGCAAAAAGTACATTTTCCCCAATAGCAGCCATGAGCCATAGTCAGTTTATTCCAGCGTCCATCGCTCCATAAACTATGCATAGGATTTGCAATTTCTATGACAGATATATACTCATCCAGTAGTAAATCACTATAATCTGGTGTGCCAACTTTACTTTGTTTGTAATCGCTAGCCGTGCAGTTGTTTTTATAAACCACCTTATTGTTTTCTAAAATAAAGGTGCGTTTAAAAACACGTTGTTTTTCACAATTTAAAACATCATTTACTATTAACTCTAACGGCAATTCTCCATCATCGAGTGCGATGTAATCTATGAATTCAAACACGCGCACATCAGTAACAGAGCGCAATTCGGTATTAGCAAATCCACCACCGAAAGCTATTTTGATATGTGGATAATGCTTTTTAATATATTGACCACATCTCAGAGAACTGTATAGATTTCCAGGAAATGGTACAGATAAACAAACCAGTTTTGGTTGTACTTCTTGAATTCTTTTTTCTAGAATATCTAAAGTGATTTGATCAATAGGAGTGAGGTCACTCTCGAGATGTTCATATAACTCGTCAAAGCTATTGGCACTCATTCCTAAACGTTCTGCATAACGGCTGAAACCAAAATTTTCATCCACACATTCTTTGATGAAGTCTGATAGGTCTTCTAAATATAAAGTAGCGAGATGCTTAGCTTTATCCTGCATTCCCATATTCCCAAAAGCCCATTCCATATCATCTAACTGCTCAAATCGAGACGCTCTAGGTAAATAATTATGAGAACAAATTTGCCGTGCAAGCGTTTCATTTTTACCTTGTAAAAATGAAATTACAGGTTCTAGAACTTGTAAATACTGATCTTGTAAGGCATAAATACGCTGGCTGTTTTGAGATGTAATGCTATGATTATCAAATGCTTTTTCAAACATTAATTCCATACCATCTTTTGAAAATAAAGCAAGAATTACTTCTATACCTAAATCCATCTGGAATGCACTGACATCTTTGGTATTCAAGAAACCTTTGATATAAGCCGTCGCTGGATACGGTGTATTCAGTTGGGTAAACGGTGGTGTTATAAGCAGTAGATCTCTTTGTTCCATAAAGCAGGTTACAAAAGTAGGTTTTTATGGTTTCGCTTTCGCGAAAGCGTGAAACAAACTATCTATTTACCGTTTTTAAATTATCATTCACAGCCTGATTATAAGCTTTAGGATTATTAGCTTTTTTAATCGCCTTAAAAGCTTTTTGCGGATTAGGAAATGTCTGCGACCAGTATTCCCAGAATCCTTGCATTTTCATTTTTATAGGTGTAGGACCTTGTAGAAAAGCATCATACTCTTGATAAATAGTATCGTGAAATTTACGGAAGATTTCCCAGCGATTCTCTGGATAAATCTCTGTGTCTGCCTTAATCATGCTAGGCAAGAAAGGATCTGCGATGAGTCCACGACCTATCATCCAATGATCTATTAGTGGAAATTGTTCCTGCATTTTTCTAAAACCGGCAACCGTAGTGATGTCCCCATTATAATAAAGCTTGGTTTTAGAAGTATCCAGACAACGCTGGAAAGATTCTAAATCTACGCCACCTTTGTACAATTGCTTACCTATGCGCGCATGAATGGCTATACTTTTAATAGGATATTTTTCTAGGATAGGTAAAGTACCTAGAATTTCTGTAGGCTCTAAATAACCCATTCTCATTTTCATAGAAACGATCACATCTGTTTCTGCATGAACTTGATCGAGAATGGCATCTATTTTAGATGGTTCACAAATCAAACCGCTTCCCATACCTTTTTTAGTCACCATAGGATAGGGGCAACCTAGATTCCAATTGAGTTCTTTGTAACCTAAAGATCTGATATACTTTACGGCGGTAATAAACTCGTCGGCGCTATTAGTCATCACTTGCGGTATCAATTCTGGAACACGATTGTTCTCGAGTTGTAAATCACGTTGGTACTTAGCGCTTATTTCTGGCTTGTTATTGAATCTTATGTAAGGTGCATAGAACGTATCTATTCCTCCAAAATATTTATTAAACGCATTTCTAAAACGGAATTCTGTAAAGCCTTGTAGCGGCGATGATAATAAGGTAAAAGACATGTACTTGTATTACAACAACAATAATTAAAATGACTAGCTAGTACTTAAATATTTAATAATACTTAATTCTTTGGTTACTTCTCGTTTTTATTTTCACGTATCTATAAATCATAGTAACCGAAGCTATAAGATTCAAAACCCAGATGGTAATACCTATAATGATGAATCTTTGAGCCTCGCTATTGAATTCGGTAAAGTCATTAAATTCTGAAAATAATGCTGCTAGAAAAAACAAGTTCCCAAAAAAGGCTATGCCACCTAATAGTAATCCACTTGTTTTATTTTTAAATACGATTTGCAGTACCAAAACTGCAATAAAAATTAAACTTAAATAGTGAACATAAAATGGAGGTGTGAAACCAGCCAGAAATAATATAATAATGAAATAATATTCAGGCAGTTTAAATAAAATTTTTTTAATCATGAATGCTGTTAAAAAACTAATGAGGTCTAGAGAAGAGATTATTCTTCCTCATCAAATTTAGATAAATCATAGATTAAATCTTTTAATGCAACTTTTCTTTCTATAATTCCTACAGCTGTAAATTCTTCTAGTATAGTATCTACAGTGCTTTCCCATAGCTGGTCATCACTAAATTCTGTGCGTAATAACCATTGCTGTACATCACCTACTTGAAGATCATAGTGTGAGGCAATAGTTTTATCGATGCTAGGGATGTATTTAAAGTCTGCTGTGTAGGTATTGATTATATACAGCATTTTAGAAAGTGCTTCTTCTTTTTCTTTTATGCATTGCTCAGTAGCAGCGATAACAAAACTAGGCCACGGCGTCGCAATAGTTTCTAATCTTTTGAATATACCTTGATCTACAATGGGTTGTGTCATGTAACGCTCCCATAAAAAGAGTTGAGCTTTGTTTGCGCTTAGCGCTTCTACAGCACCGTCTAATGTGTTAATTAATTCAAACTCAATTTCGTCTGTATCCCAACCATGTTTTTTGGCAAGTAAGTAACTCATTAAATGTGAACCACTACCGTAACGACTTATCGCTATCTTACCATCTTCAAGTTGTTCTGTACGATCTGCTTCGATACTGCCTGGTGCATGTACTCCCCAAAGTAGAGGAGAAGAGACGTATACCTGTAAAATCTTAGATTTATTTCCAGCAACTATATCTTTTACTATACCATCAGTAAGGATGCAAGCCACGTCAAGTTTTTCTTCTCGTAGCAATTTGCTCATTCTACCAGTACCTTCTGGAATATCTTCCCAGATTAGATCTATTCCCGCTTTCGCGAAAGCGTTATCCTCAATAGCCAAATGCCATGGTAAATTGAAGTGTTCAGGGACGCCACCTATTTTTATGGTTGTCTTTTTATCCATTGCCACAAAGATAGTACAGATGTGGTAGCTTAGTACTTATCGTTAACATTTTAAAAAGAGTATTTTATTTTCACAGCCTTGCAGCACATTTCATTTAATGGACACATCGAGCTGTCTTTTGAAGTAATCAAATTAAATAAGTTTAAGATTTTAAAACTATCCCACTTTCTTGATCTTTAAGTAACATGAGTTAGGTACTAAGTTAATACCTAAACCCAATCCAGAAGTGATTTGGAAATCAATATAATCAGTATCATCATTAATTACTACAATAGCCCTTTGTGGAGTACTTGTAGAAATGCCTATACCAAGTACACTTATTACTGAAGAGTTACCAGGTATGGATCCAGCGTATACAGTACCGTTTAATCTCATATTCCACTCTATGAAAACACCAGTACTTGATTTAAAGCTGGACTCTACTTCATAAACGCCTACTGGAAGCTGCAGTTGATGACTGCTATTCATAGATGCACCTGGTATGTCATTATATAGCATCGACGGGAAATTGAAAATACTTCCTAAAAGGTTAAGACTAGAACCTGTTTCTGTGGCTAATATCATGTTTACATTAGTCAATAATCTACACCAGCGAGAATTGCTCTGATTCCAAAAATAGTAACCAGGTAGGTTGTTGCCATCTGCTGTGGTTAGATAAAGTAAGATGCTATCGCTAACAGCAGCAGGATTAGTATCGGGAAACTTATCAACTCTAGGTATTAAAATACCATCAACATTTGATGGGTTTGCAGAGTTAGACGCTTCTATTTCTAATGTAGCATTAGGTGTTTGTGTGTTAATACCTACTTGACCTTGACAAATCAATGTCACACTTACAAACAAAATTTTGATAATCGAATTTCTCATAGCTAAAACCTTTTAATTTAAACATGATTTGACAAGTAGATGGTTCTACTTTTTTCACTTTTAAATTAGTTTTATGAGTAGGGGATTCTCAACTTATACTAATTGTTCAATTAAGATATGTATAATGGCTATAAAATCTGAGTATATAATTCTTAAAATTTTGTATTATGTTTCATTAAATATGTTTAAAATCAATAAAAGCTAAACAAAATTGAGTCTTTGGATTACAGATATTTTAAAGATATAGCTTAAAATAATTAGTTTAAAAAACTGTTTTCCAATCTATTATAATTAAAATTTAGATGTATTTAGTATTTATAATTCAATTATTAATTATTTAAAAAAATCTTTCAAAAGATGAAAATAATTTAAGCATAAACAAAACGGTTGTTAAAATTTGCTGCATTTCGTCGGTTAACAATTGTTAATTGACTGAATTACAATTCTTAACAAAAGTTAAACGGTTCTATAAATAACGATTATTTATGTTTTTTAAGAAGATAATCATAGATCTCAGATTGGGATCTTATGATGGTTTTATCAGGAGACCTTTTTACCACAGGATTGTTTTCTTCAGGTGTATGAATTCTAGCCTTAACATTGTCGCTTAGCTGAATGTCTAATATATCATCGAGCTCTTTGAAAATGTCTTGATCATAAATAGGTGCAAGTACCTCTATTCTGCGATCTAGATTTCTACTCATCCAGTCTGCGCTTCCCATGTACATTACTGGATTTCCTTCATTATGGAATTTGTAAATTCTACCATGTTCTAAAAATCTATCAACAATAGATGTAATTTTGATATTCTCACTTAAGCCTTCTAATTGCGGTATTAGGCATGAGAAACCTCTTACTATTAATCTGATTTTTACTCCAGCTTCACTAGCTTGATAGAGAAGCTTGATAATTCCAGGATCTTCAAGCTGATTCATTTTTGCGGTTATAAATCCGCCTTTGCCATTTTTAGCCAGATCCATTTCTCTTCTTATAAGACTTTCTATGGTACTTCTTGTTGTAAATGGACTTATCAATAAGTGGCTTGCTCTAGGAATAATAAGTTCACCTTGAAGAACCTTAAAGGTCCTTAAAAGATCCTTAGTAATCTTCTTATGAGCGGTAAACAGTCCGTGATCACAATATATCTTTGAGGTTTTGGCATTAAAATTACCAGTTCCTATGTAAGCATATCTTTTTAGTTTTCCTTTTTCTCTTCTCAGTACTAATAGAACCTTGCTATGCACTTTAATTCTAGGATAACTATAAATAACTCTTGCCCCATGTTCTTCAAAAATACGTCCCCATTTAATGTTGTTCTCTTCGTCAAATCTTGCTTTTGCCTCAACAAAAACGGTTACTTTTTTACCATTTTTTAAAGCTCTTAATAGTGCGTCAGTAAGGGCAGACTCATCTGCAACTCTGTATAAGGATATTTTAATTTCTTCTACATCATTATCTTTAGAAGCTTGATCAATAAATTTTTGAACATAGTCAAAAGACATAAAAGGAAAATGAACAAGCTGGTCTTTGCTAGCTATTAAATCAAAATATGAACCTGTGTTTTCTAACTCTTTATGCTTAATTGTTTGCAGTGCTGGAGCATGTAATTTAGGGTTATTTGTAGGGTCAGGAAAACCAAAAAAGTCATCAAAATTGTGATAAGTGCCACCAGCCACCATGTCTATTTTTCCTAAACCTAGACTTTTTCTCAGGTTTTTTCTAACTTTTTTAGGCATTCTATTATCATATAATAGACGTGTCGCTTGACCTTCTTCACGTTGCGATAGAGATTCATGTATCAAATCTGCAAGGGTACCTTCTAGCTCCTGATCTAGGTACAGCTCTGCATCACGAGATAATTTAATCTCATAACAATCAGTAATCACCTTATTTGGGAAAAGGTCATTGAGATGCAGCTTTACTATATCATCAAGAAAAGCAATGTTATTGTTATTGTCACTATCTGTAAGCTCTATAAACCTTTTGTGATCGTGAGAAGGTATATTTACAATCCCATAAACTTTCTCGTCGTTAAAAGTAACTAGGTAATATAAATGCTGGTTTTCTAAGAAAATCTCACTGCTTTTAGAAGCTTCTACCAGTTCTACAGTAATGTCATTTTTGATAAACTCATTGTAATAATTTAGAGACTGATGTTTAAAACGTTGTGAGAGTGCTTCAAAGTTTAATAAGTGGATGTTATTTTTCTTGAGCTCTGGAATGATCTGGTCAAAGAAAATAGCACCTAATTCTTCTTGTTGGATCGCTACTTTGGCGAGTAATTGTTTTACAAATTTAGAAGGTCTTAAAGCTAGCTTTTTTCTTATACTTTTATCCACGCGTTTGAGCTGGCGCAGTTGTGATACTCTAACCCTAAAATACTCATCTAAATTTGATGAAAAAATGGCAATAAATTTCAAACGCTCATAGAGTGGATTGCTCTCATCTGCAGCTTCTTGTAGCACGCGATCATTAAAGCTTAACCAGTTGATATCACGATGCTGTAATGGGTATTTACCTATTTTATTCATAAATTGAAATTAAATATACTTTAAAGGTTGTACAGATAAAGAGAAGTTAAAAAATCATTATCATTTCTATAAAATACATGCAAACTTTATCTATCTCAACTTCTACTTGCAGCAGCATCAGTGTATTAAAATAGACAGCTAGACTGAGTGTACTTAATACACAGCTCTCTAATAAATTTTTCAATAATTATCAAGCTACGATACGATCAAGTGTAAACTTGATTAATTTTTCTACAATGTCGTTGGGTTTTTCTGAAAATTCACCGGTTACTCTATTTGCCAAAATAGCATTAAGTGAAATTGCTCGATGTCCTAAAAGTGATGACATGGCATAAATCCCAGCGGTTTCCATCTCAAGATTAGTGATTTTACTTCCCTCAAAGTTAAAATCACTTATTTGCATATTCAAGTTTTTTTCTGAAGGCTCTAATCTTATTTTACGACTTTGGGGCCCATAAAAACCTACGTTAGTGATCGTATTACCATTTTGCATTTCTATGGTTTGGAATTTTTTTGCAAGATCTTTGTTGCAAGATACTACATAGGGTGCAGCATGTAATTGCGATCTATTGATTTGTTGAGAAACCGCTTTCGCGAAAGCGAGATCACCACCATCATTTTCGTACCAATGAAATAAACTGTCAAAACCTATACCTCGTTGAGATAATAAAAAACTATCCACAGGAATGTCGCTTTGCACCGCGCCACTAGTCCCTACTCGTATAATGTCTAGTGATGTATGTGTATTTTTTACTTCTCTGGTATTAAAGTCTACATTTACTAACGCATCTAACTCGTTAAATACAATATCAATATTATCAGTACCTATTCCAGTAGAAATTACACTGATACGTTTATTTTTATAAACCCCAGTATGTGTATGAAATTCTCTTTTTCCTACTTTACATTCTACAATATCAAAGTACTTAGAAACCTCTTTTACTCGTTCAGGATCACCTACTGTAATAACTGTCTGGGCTAACTGATTAGGTTTTAAATTGAGGTGGTATATACTACCATCTGGATTGATAATTAACTCAGAATTTGCTATGGCCATATTACAACTCTAATTTTGCGATGAGAGAAATTTCTACGTTTACATACTTAGGTAGGTTTGCCACTTCTACCGTTTCTCGTGCAGGAGCAGTAGATTCATTAAAATAGCTTCCATAAACTTCGTTAACCGTAGCAAAATTACCCATATCACTTAAAAAAATAGTTGTTTTAAGAACATGCTCAAAAGTCATTCCTACCTGACTCAATAAGCTATTTAAATGTTGCATTACTAGATGCGTCTCTTCTATAAGGTTGTTTATCTTTAATTCTCCAGATTTTGGGTCTATAGCAATCTGACCACTAGTATATAACGTGGCTTCATAATTATTTTTATAAAAAACAGCCTGATTGTATGGACCTATAGGTTGCGGTGCGAGATCTGTATAAATTATGGTTTTCATGAGGATAATTTAAGTTAGGAAGTTTCAATTTTAAAAAGAGTCTAATTTAAAATTAAAAAAGTGTGCCACAAACTGCAGCACACTTTAAATATATTAAAAAAGTAGATTATTGTTTTTTACTCAATTGCATCTCAAATACAAGATCAGTGTTAGGAGGAATTACTCCACCTGCACCACGCTCGCCATAGGCTAGACCTGATGGTATAAATGCTACAATTTCATCACCATATTCCATGCTTAACATAGCATCTTTAAAGCCTTGTACCATTCCTACTTCAGGACTGTATTTTAATGGTAGTGGTTTGTAAGCATTCATTTGTTGTTTTCTCAAGTTTACATTATCAAATTGCTGTGCTACATCAAGAACTGAAGTGTCAAATAATTTACCATCTTCAAAGTAGCCGCTGTAATCTAAAAGAACTTGTGAATCTATTTCAGGAGTACCATTTGTACCTTTCTTTTTTACATAAACCATTACCTCGCTGTTGGGTAATTTAACAGCTTTGGCTTTGTATTCCATAAGTTCCTTAGACTTGTTTTCAGTAACCTCTGCTACTTTTCTAGCCTTTTCTTCTTTTTTAAGTTTTGATGCTTCTTGACCGTCTAGAAAAGTTTGAACAGCATCCCATTTTCTTGCTTCTTTACCTTTTCTGATGATAGATATCTTTTTCATTATCATAGAATCGACAGGACGTTGTCCATTCACCTTTGTAAGAGCGATAGAGTCTATTACTTCAAGACCTTTTACCACTTTTCCAAAAACATTGTAACGCATGTCCAGACCTGCATTAGGTTTATGCATGATAAAAAACTGGCTTCCATTTGTATCAGGTCCTCCATTTGCAGTTGATAGAACACCTTTTGCGTCGTGTTTTAAGGTATCATTTACTTCCTGATCATATTTATAACCTACATCACCAGAACCTGTACCAGTTATGTCACCACCTTGTATCATAAAATCTTTCATTACCCTATGAAAAATCAAACCATCATAAAAAGGCTTACCTTTTAAAGAGTCGTGAACTAATGGATGCTTACCTTCAGCTAACGCAACGAAGTTTGCACTCGTGATAGGAGCAGCCTCGTAATATAATTCTGCAAACATGGTACCTTTATTGGTCTCAATTTCTGCATAGATTCCATCTGCTACATCTGGGTATTTATCCTCACATGAAGATGCCATTAAAAGAAGGGATAGAATGGCTAGTAGTCCGTTAATTTTTTTCATTTTTTTATTTAATTTATTTTGGATAATTAAGTTTAGTTGTCCTCTATGTTTATTCCTATAAGTTTTACTCGGCTTTTGAATGGTGTGTTTGCACCTATTCTATTATTATCACCGTAATAACCATAAGCTGCATAAGATGGGAAATAAATATACATTTCTTCTCCGGCTTTCATAAGTTTTAAAGCGGCTCGCATTCCTTTGAAAATCCCATATTCTTGATCCAAACTTTTTGTTATCGGTGATAGTTCTTTCTTAGAATAAATAGTATCTCCACTTAAAGCAATGACGTTATACTCAAAGGTTACTCGATCTCCAAATTTCGGAAAATCTCCATTAAGTGAATCTCTAGATATAAAAGAGTAGTAGAAGCCATCTGCACTTCGTTGATACACTCGGGCAGTATCTGTTTTATTAATAATGTTTTCAATGAAATCTTCTTCTGCAGCATATCTTTTCTTGTTATCTTCAATCGATTGCTCAATGGTAGAACTAGAAGAATTAGTGATAGGTTTTCTAGGTTCTACTTTATTAGAACAACTTGATATTAAAATTGATAATAAAACAAAGAATATCGTTTTAAATATCCACTGCATGGAGCTCATTTTCATAAGTAGGCAAGATACTAATTAATTTATTCACTGTGTCCTCCATAGAGAGGCCAGATTTTCCACCGGCAGCGTTTTGATGACCGCCGCCTTCCCAGTTTTCACGGGCCATTTTGTTAACGTCAAAATCTCCTTTTGATCTCAAAGATGTTTTTATAATGAATTCACTAGCTTTTTCTATAAATATTTGAGCAAATACAATTCCATCTAGGCTTAACGCATAATTTACAAAACCTTCGGTATCACCTTTTCTAAAATTATTATCGTCTAACTCTTTTTGAGAAAGAGTGATGTAAGCTGTTCGGTATTTCTCCAGAATGACTAAATTACTCAAAGCAACACCTAACAGTTTCATTCTAGAAGGTGTATTTACATCATAAATCTTCCTATTAATATCTTCGCTATTTGCTCCTTTGTCTACAAGATGTGCTGCAACTCGTAGTGTAGTAGAGGTAGTAGATTTGTACTTGAAACTTCCTGTATCAGTTAATATACCGGTATACATAGCTGTGGCCATAGCAGGAGTTATTCTATCGGTGTCCTCCATCATTTCAATAAAATGATAAATCATTTCACAAGTTGAGCTCATGGACGTATCGCTATACATATAATTAGCAAAATCGTCTGGTTGTTGATGATGATCTATCATAACAAATGTTCCTTTTAGCTCACCTAAAATTTGCTCCATAGATCCTGTTCTATGAAAAGCATTATGATCAAGGTTGAAGATAAAATCTGCTTCTTGTAACAATTTATCAGCTACCGATTGATCTTGTTCATAATTAATAAAGAGCTCGCTATACTCCATCCATTTAAGAAATAACGGAAAGTCATTGGGGCTTACCATATTTACTTGATGTCCTAACTGAATTAGGTAACCATAAAGTGCAGTTACCGATCCAACAGCGTCACCATCTGGATTTTTATGAGGAATGATTACAATATTTTTATGAGCAGAAAGCTCTTCCTTAAGTTGTAAAATTTTGTCTTTGTTCATAGAAGAGCAAAAGTAGTTATTTACCATTATAAGAATAAGGAGATGGTTAAGAGATTTTTGTAATCTTAATTTTAGTTATTCATGATTCATTCATAACAAAAAGAAGGTACTTCAGGATTGTAAATGTCACAAATGCCTTATTTTTGCAGCGCATTTTAAAAAAGATATACAAAAATGGCAACTAATAGAACATTCACAATGATTAAGCCTGATGGCGTTGAAGACGGTCACACAGGTGCTATACTTGAAAAAATTACAGCTAGCGGTTTTAGAATCGTAGCTCTTAAAAAAACACAAATGACTGTTGCAGATGCTCAGGAATTTTATGCAGTTCATAGTGAACGTCCATTTTTTGGTGAATTGGTAGAATTTATGACTAGAGGTCCTATTGTTGCTGCTGTTTTAGAAAAAGAAAATGCTGTTGCAGACTTCCGTACTCTTATAGGTGCTACTAATCCTGATGATGCTGCTGAAGGTACAATAAGAAAGATGTATGCAAAAAGCATGGGTGAAAATGCTATTCACGGTAGTGATAGTGATGAGAATGCAGCAATTGAAAGCGCATTTCATTTCTCAGGTCGTGAGATGTTTTAAATAAATTTATAAATTTTCAAATAGCTGTAACGCTATTGGGAATTTTTACTTAGAAAAAAAGCCTAATGATCTAATCATTAGGCTTTTTTTATACTAGACGTTATATAATTAATTAAAAAGCCCGAGCATGAGCTCGAGCTTTTAAATGAAATGGAGTAGTAGTATTGCTTATAGATTTTTAAATCTTCTTCATTTGTTGTTTCATCATTTTAATTTGATCGGTAAGCATACCATGTTTATCCAGTTTTTTTGCTTCCGTTAGAAGCATAGTAGCTTCTCGTTTACGTCTTTTCATCATAGATATTCCTGCAAGATTTAGCTTTGCAACTGCTAGATCTTGATCCATAGAAAGTCCTAAGGAAATCGCCTTTTTAAAGTATTTCTCTGCTTTAGTCATGTTTTCTTGAGAAATCATTAGTCCATGTAGGTAGTTATAATAACCTTGTTGTTTTTGAACTAAAGCCGTTTCTGGATTTGAAATTTTATCCAGCCATTTTTTAGCACCAGGAAAATCTTGTTTTCTTAACTTCCAGAATGCAAGGAGAATTAACTCATTTTTGAAATATAAAAATATAAAAATACCAGAAAAAAGAAGTAAGAAAATGCCCGTCATGATCTCATTTCTAGTAAATTGGTATATTGCGTAGGCTACAATTAAAGCAGTTATTACTAATTTGATATTTTTGTTAAACATTATAAGGTCATTTTTAAAGTTTGCAAAGATAAGTATTTAGTAGGTTTTTGGTTTGAGTCATTGGTATAGTTTTAGATAATGCAATAGTTGAAATTTACTGAATTAAGGTAAAAGGTAGTAACAAATCGCAGCATTCTTATTATAGTAAGTGAACGATATTATTAGAAGTACAATTGATTGATTGTTCTATCTTTTGAAATACTTTGTATAATGAAGCCAAAATAATTTTAAAAATTTTTTAATTAGCTATTGCAGGTAAAATAAGAACTGTTATATTTGCAGCCGATTAAAAATTAAGGTTTCAACCTTTTTATATTTAGAACAGATTTCAAGCTATGGCACAGAAAAGAACATATCAACCGAGTAAAAGAAAAAGAAGAAACAAGCACGGTTTCAGAGAGCGTATGGCTTCTGTAAGCGGTCGTAAAGTACTTGCACGTCGTAGAGCAAAAGGACGTAAGAAATTATCTGTTTCTACTGAAAGAAGACACAAACGATAATGTTCAATTATTGTTAATATATAAGGCGTTAATTCTTAGAATTGACGCCTTTTTTTATACCCAAAAATACGATATTTAAGCTCCTGAAAAACAACCCATAATGCCAAAAAGAAAAGACCTCAAAAGCATATTATTAATAGGTAGTGGACCTATCATAATAGGTCAAGCATGTGAATTTGATTATGCTGGCTCTCAATCTTTACGCTCGCTACGAGAAGAAGGGATAGAAACGATTTTAATTAATTCTAACCCAGCAACCATCATGACTGACCCAAGCATGGCAGATCATGTTTATTTATTACCACTTACCACAAATTCTTTAAAGAAAATACTATCAGATCATCCTCAGATAGATGCTGTTTTACCTACTATGGGTGGACAGACAGCATTAAACTTATGTATTGAAGCTCAGGAAAAGGGAATTTGGCAAGATCATAATGTAGACCTTATAGGAGTAGATATAGATGCAATTAATATTACTGAGGATAGAGAGAAATTCAGAGAATTAATGGGTAAGATAGGAGTAGGAATGGCTCCTCAAGCTACTGCTACTTCGTTCTTAAAGGGTAAAGAAATTGCTCAGGAATTTGGTTTCCCGTTATGTATTCGTTCTTCATTTACGTTAGGTGGTGCTGGAGCAGCCATTGTTCATAAAGAAGAAGAGTATGATGAATTATTAACACGTGGTCTTGAAGCATCTCCTATTCATGAAGTTATGATAGACAAGGCCTTATTAGGTTGGAAAGAGTATGAGTTAGAATTACTACGAGATAAAAACGATAATGTTGTAATCATTTGTACTATAGAAAATATGGATCCTATGGGGATTCATACAGGAGACTCTATCACAGTTGCTCCTGCCATGACTTTATCAGACCGTACATTTCAGAAGATGCGCGATATGGCAATTCATATGATGCGTAGTATAGGAGAGTTTGAAGGTGGATGTAATGTACAATTTGCAGTAAGCCCTGATGAAAAAGAAGAAATTATTGCAATTGAGATCAATCCTCGTGTATCACGTTCTTCAGCTTTAGCAAGTAAAGCAACCGGTTACCCAATTGCAAAAATAGCTACTAAATTAGCTCTAGGTTACTCCCTAGATGAGTTGAATAACCAAATCACCGGTAACACTTCGGCATTATTTGAGCCTACTCTAGACTACGTGATCGTAAAAATTCCGAGATGGAATTTTGATAAATTTGAAGGATCTGACCGTACGCTTGGGCTTCAAATGAAAGCAGTAGGAGAGGTGATGGGAATAGGTCGTTCTTTTCAAGAAGCGTTGCACAAAGCAACTCAATCTTTAGAAATAAAACGCAACGGTCTAGGAGCAGATGGTAAAGGATATACAGACTATAACCAAGTAATTGAAAAGCTTACTAACGCAAGCTGGGATCGTGTTTTTGCGTTGTATGACGCGGTGGCGATGGGAATTTCTTTAAATCGCATTCACGATATCACAAAAATTGACATGTGGTATTTAAAGCAATTTGAAGAACTCTTCTTGCTAGAAAAAGAAATAGAGAAGTATGAAGTAGGCACGCTTTCGCGAAAGCTACTACTAGAAGCTAAACAAAAAGGATTTGCAGATCGTCAAATCGCGCATATGCTAGGTTGCCTAGAGTCAGAAGTGTACAACTTACGTGAAGAGATGAAAGTGAACAGAGTTTATAAACTCGTTGACACTTGTGCTGCAGAGTTTACAGCAAACACACCTTATTATTATTCTACTTTTGAAGCTGATATTGAAACAGCAGACGGGAAACGCTACGTTCAAAATGAAAGTATCGTTACCGATAAAAAGAAAATAATTGTTTTAGGCTCTGGCCCTAACCGTATAGGTCAAGGAATTGAATTTGATTATTGTTGTGTGCATGGTGTTTATGCGGCGCAAGAATGTGGTTATGAAACTATAATGATCAACTGTAATCCTGAAACAGTATCTACAGATTTTGATACGGCAGATAAGTTATACTTTGAGCCAGTTTTCTGGGAACATATTTACGACATAATACGTCATGAAAAGCCGGAAGGTGTCATTGTGCAATTAGGTGGACAGACGGCTTTAAAGCTTGCTGAAAAACTTGATCGCTACGGAATAAAAATCATGGGAACCAGCTACAGAGCACTCGATCTAGCAGAAGATAGAGGAGAGTTCTCTAGAATGTTACAAGAAAATAACATTCCTTATCCAGAATTTGCAACTGCAACTACACCTGCTGAAGCTTTACAAGTAGCAGAAAAACTAGACTTTCCTATTCTAGTAAGACCATCCTATGTATTAGGTGGGCAAGGAATGAAGATCGTCATTAATAAAGATGAGTTAGAAGAGCATGTAGTAGATATTTTGAGAAAAATACCTAATAATGTATTACTTCTAGATCATTATCTTGATGGAGCAATAGAAGCAGAGGCTGATGCTATTTGTGACGGTGAGAATGTTTATATCATAGGTATAATGGAGCACATAGAACCATGTGGTGTTCACTCCGGAGATTCAAATGCGCTGCTACCACCATTTACCTTAGGAGATCTGGTGATGCAACAAATTAAGGATCACACTAAGAAGATTGCTCTTGCATTAGAAACAGTAGGATTGATCAATATACAATTTGCTGTAAAAGATGATAAGGTTTATATCATAGAAGCAAATCCACGTGCGTCGCGTACGGTTCCCTTTATCGCAAAAGCTTATGGTGAACCTTATGTGAACTACGCTACAAAAATTATGCTAGGTCATAATAAAGTAACAGACTTTGACTTTAACCCTAAGTTAGACGGCTATGCCATCAAGCAACCGGTATTTTCATTTAACAAATTTCCTAACGTAGATAAACGTTTAGGACCAGAAATGAAATCTACCGGAGAAAGTATCTTATTTATCGATAGTTTAAAAGACGATGCTTTTTACGATTTGTATTCGAGACGTAGGATGTATTTGAGCAAGTAAAGTTCAAACGGACATATCATTATATTGAACCCTTGGGAATCTATATTCTTAAGGGTTTTTTTTGGACGTTGTGTTTCGCTTGCGTAAATGGTTATTTGTTTTTATCAGTTCAAGTAAAACGACAATTAAATACTGACTTACTAAGTGTACTATTTACATAGCTTACTTTAAGGAGAGAAGTATTTTCTTAATGTTTTTTTAAGTTTATTGAAAATCAAGTAATCGTATTTATTTTTAAGTATGAAAAATGAGAAAAAAGATAAGATACTTCTTCATGCTAGAAATCTACAATGGTTGATTATTATTTATACTGTTATTTTTTTGAGTAGATTTCTTTTGAGTTTTGGATTCCCAGAATTTTACGAGCAACACATTGGAGATAATTTTCCTGTCTTATATATTACTGCTTTAGGTTTACCTATAACTGGATATGCGATATGGTATGTTTTAAATGTAGCACCGTTGAGAGAAGGTTCTAAAACAAGTAAAGTTTTAGGGTTACTTTTTTTTGGTATTATAGGAATGTGGATGACATTCCCGCTATTAAACAAGGTAAAAGATCAATTAGAAAGAAAAAATTCAAGAGTAAGTATTGGTTGGTAATTCCTTCTACTGAACCACCGCAATCTTTTTGTAGAACTGGAAAATGTTTAGGTGGCTATAATTTTTTTATTCTCGCTTTCGCGAAAGCGTAACAACTCCTATCTTCATACCATAAATTAAACTTATGAAAAAAGTTCTATTTCTATCTGCATTATTCATTTCTACGGCTTTATTTGCTCAAAAGGTAGATTATAAAAAATTAGATAAATACATCTCCCAAACGCAACAAGACTGGAATATTCCAGGATTAAGTGTTGCTATAGTTAAAGATGGGGAAATTGTTTTTGAGCGTGGTTATGGTAAGATGAATATAAACGATAGTCGCAAACCTGATGAGCACACTCTTTATGCCATTGCCAGTAATACAAAAGCTTTTACAGCAGCTATCATTGCACAACTAGTAGAAGAAGGAAAAATTGATTGGAAAGATAAAGTTCAAGATTATTTACCCTACTTTGAAGTTTATGATCCAGCCATAAGCAGGATGGTGACCATTGAAGATTTATTGAGTCACAACGTAGGATTAGGAACTTTTTCTGGCGATGCGATATGGTATAAAAGCGAGTTGACTACAGAAGAAATAGTGAAACGTATCAAATTTGTTCCTCAAGCATATGAATTTAGAGATGGTTATGGATATTCTAATCTCATGTTTATAACTGCTGGAGATCTTATTGAAAAGGTCACTGGTAAAAGTTTTAAAGCAAATGTCACAGAGCGTTTTTTAAAACCACTTGAAATGGATCGTACCGTAGTAAGTGTAAACGATTATGGTTCAAATACAAATGTTGCCACGCCTCACGGAATGAAAGATGGTAAAAATTATGCAGTGCCACACGTAGCTTGGGATAATGTACAATCTACAGGCGGAATTATTTCTAGTGTTCATGATATGAGTAAATGGATGATTTTTAATATGAATCATGGCGTTACTTCACAAAACGATACATTATTTAATACAAATAGTCGCAATAGAATGTGGAATATCAATAACTCTTTTGGAACAAAAAAAGTAAATCGTAACAGTGCTGGTATGCATTATTCAGGATATGGGTTAGGATGGTTTATAGGAGATTATCATGGGCACTATAGAGTAAGACATGGTGGTGGTTATGATGGAATGATTTCTACGGTACAAATGCTACCTGATGAAGAACTAGGTGTTGTGGTACTGACTAATGGTGTCAAAGCGCCTACTAATGCTATTGCATATTATATATTTGATCGGTTTTTAGGTAGGGATCAAAAGGACTGGAGTAAAGAAATGCTAGAAGGTTATGACACCTGGAAAGCGAGCGACACAAGAATAGCAGATTTAAAAGCGAAACAAGTTAAAGGCACGCAGTCTATTCTAAAAACAAGTGAGATTGTAGGAACTTACCACGCAGATATCTATGGCAATTTTGAAGTGGTAGAAAAAGAAGGGAAGCTTCACTTAGAATGGGAGCACAGTCCTTTACTTAATAGTACTTTAAAACATTTTAATTACGACGCTTATGAAATCGTATGGGATTATCCACAAGTATGGTTTAGTTTTGGGACTGTAAAATTTGAAAAAGATGCGTATAATAATGTCACAGGAATTTCCTTTGATGTTCCTAATGATGATTTTTTCATGGAAGAATTAAATGCAAAAAAAGTAGACTAATAATCTTTAAATAGCTCTGCTTTTACATCAATTAACACCTCTTGAGCAATTTTTTCTGAAACAACTTTTGGGATTACAATGTTATAATCTTGTGGTTTAATTTTAAAATTGGAGGTAATTTGTATACTCTTACCAGTTCTATTAACATTAACTGGAATAGAAATATTTTGAGTCACACCATGTAATTGTAGAGTCCCGTTTAATGTGTAGGTTTTTGTAATATTATCTGTTATAGCGGTAGCCTTAAATCCTGATAACGTACCTTTTATTACAGCCTTGGGGTATTCGTCACTTTCTAAGTAATTTTCATTAAAATGTTCTTGCATTAACGCAATAGGAAAACGAAAACCATTTACCAGCGCAAGTGCTGCTATATTTCCGGAGTTAACGTCTAGGACTATTGTCGTACTTTTATTTACAGCTTCTATAGGTTCAAAAGTATCTACAGATGCTTTAAATGCTACAGTTCCAGTACGAGTTTGAAATCTTTCAGTAAAGGTATTTGAACTATTAGATAGTAATAGAACGGTCAGGAAGGAAAGTAATATAGTTTTCATAAGTTTTAGTTTTCTAGGTAGCCGTCCATTTGCCATTGTATGATAAGGTCTATGCTATTTTGAGGTAGTTGATTACCTTGAGGCATTAACAAAGGATCACCAGGACTTCTCGTTATACGGTCTATTACATTTCCATTTTCTGTCGCATCTCTAAATTGACTATAAGTGCTATAGCTGTTATTTCCAGACGCATTGTTATCATTATGACAGGATAAACACTGACTATCTACTATAGTAAATATGTCTGCATTATAAGTTACAGGACCTAAAACGGGAGTGTTATCGACGAGGTCTTCAGGGCTTGTTTCACTGCAGGAAATGAGTAAAGCTGTTGTAAATAAAAGTGATATAATCTTTTTCATGAAGCAATATAATTCATAAATATCAACAACACTGTGATATTTATAGTTTAAATTTACTCATACTTTGCTTTAAATGAAGAAAATAATAGTTTTTTTAATAGTCCTTTTTATAATTATTGCTATCGCTGGCTATTTTTATTTATATCAAGACCATAGAGATGTAAGCACCACAGATGCTGTGAATTCTTTTAAATCTAGTAATCTAGTTGAAATCTTTCAAGATGCAGATCAAGAAAATGATAAACTGATTTCAGATCAAGTTATTTTAGTCTCTGGTATAGCTACACGTAGTTCATCTGGTTCTGTTACTCTAGATAATAAAATATTTATAGAACTGGACTCTAAAAACTATAAGACTTCCAATTACGTAATTAATAAAAACCAATCTTACACAATCAAAGGTCGTTGCCTAGGTTACGACGATTTATTAGATGAAGTTAAAATTGATCAAGCAGTTATAATTACAGATAATCCCTAAACAAAATAAAATGAAAAAAAATTACTCTTATTACAGTATACTCACAGCAATACCGGTGGCTTTATTTGTACTAGTTGCTTTTACTAGTGGACAGCCTGGTCAGTTTTCTGGATCTCCAGGAGATGGCGGTTCTACTTGTACAAACTGTCATGCTCCCGGCGCAAATCATGGCGGTACTCCAGTACTTACAAATGTTCCTACGGCCTATGCTGCTGGACAAACGTATAATTTAAACTTGGCTATAAATGGTTCTTCTGTATCTAAATTTGGTTTTAATATCACAGCAGAAACTTCTGGTGGTACTAAAGTAGGTAGCTGGACAGCAGGTACGGGAACACGTTTGAGATCTGATAGTAACGGATTAACTCATAACAGCTCAGGTAGCGCTAGCAATAACTGGAACCTTTCTTGGACTGCTCCTGCATCAGACTTAGGTGATGTAACGTTTTACTATGCTACAATTCAAGCCAATAGTGCTAATGGTAATGGAGGAGATCAAATGGTCTCTGGTCAGTCTAATGCAATTTTGACAAACGAAGAAGCTATAGTCAGTTCTTTTAAATTATTTCCTACGCACGCCATAAGTGATATAAATATTGAGCTAGCAAATGCTGATAATGGTGAATTACTTATTTACAATATGAACGGTCAGCCGGTATTACAAAGTAATCTAGATAGACGTAATCAAATTGATGTATCTGCGCTTTCTACTGGAATATATATAAGCCAAGTGCTTGTGGATGATAAAATATCTACACAAAAATTTATTAAGAAATAAAGTATTAATTTTATCGGGAGCCGCTTTAATAGGCGGCTTTTTAATTATTATGAAGTATTTAATCACCACAATTATTGCGCTGTTCGCTACTTATGCGACAGCTCAAGATGACTTATTAGAAGGCATTGAAATTGAAGAAAATAAAGAGGTAACATCTACCTGGAAATCCTTGAAAGTAGTCAATTTTGAAACCACAAAACTAGTCGCTCCTAAAGAATTACAGGTTGTAATTTCACACCGCTTCGGTAGTGTTGAGAATGGAATAGATGATCTCTTCGGTCTGGACAACGCAGTAACTAGATTTCAATTTGTATATGGTTTAACAGACTGGATGCATATAGAAGCAAGCCGTAGTGGTTTTAATAAAACCTATCAATTAGCGACTA
>NZ_MAAX01000170.1:32072-32333 GCF_002162835.1 Nonlabens dokdonensis | reverse complement strand
CCTTATTTAATATATTTTTTTATTAATTTTTATGATGAACTAAGTCGATAATAACATGATTTATCAGCTATTTTTATAAAGTTCGGGAGGGGAATTGAAGATTAATGGCGAGCAAAAAACAACTAAATTGAGAAATTTATAGCTGCTTTTATTATTACTCGGCTTGACCAGGCGGATTATTTGATTAAAAATTGAAAACTCAATTTTTACCAGAGAACTTTGCCACAACCATATCATCGATGCCAGAGTGAAATAAATGTC
>NZ_MAAX01000170.1:31921-32064 GCF_002162835.1 Nonlabens dokdonensis | reverse complement strand
TCATTGCCGTATTTAAGAAACCAATAACGATCAGTAAGGTGATGACTATTTTCGTTAGAGTTCTGATCCGGCGAAAAATCACGCGCGATTCAGTAACAGCTGACATAGCCGAGTGGTTTGTTTTTTCATCAAAAGTTAGAACA
>NZ_MAAX01000170.1:4944-31839 GCF_002162835.1 Nonlabens dokdonensis | reverse complement strand
ATGGTCTGGTGTTATGTTTAGTAAAATAGCTATGTGCGGTTTAAAAGAACTGATTCCATCCAGTTGAAAACTGCTTACTTCAAGCAATCTATATGCAGACTTCCCTTCATAAACCTGTTGCGCAAAGCTTTTTCCTATGTTACCACCAGTTGTATGCTCTATTCCCGCAACGGTTAATAAATGATCTATAAGACTGGTTACGGTAGTTTTACCATTTGATCCTGTAACAGCGATGATTTTCTCCTCGGTAAATCGAGCGGCAAACTCAATTTCAGAAACCACCTCAATTCCTTTGGCTTTTGCTTCTAGAATCATTGGAGCATTGTCAGGTATTCCTGGGCTCTTTACTATAAGGTTTGCTATTAAGATCTTTTCATCAGAATGTCTTCCAGACTCGTAGGGTATAGATTGTTCTTGTAACGCTTTCGCGAAAGCGGAACTCAAAGTACCGCCATCACTTAAGAAAACATCATAGCCTTTTTGAGCACCTAGCAACGCAGCGCCTGTGCCGCTTATCCCGCCACCGAGAACAACCAGTTGTTTATTATTAGTATGTTGTTGCTGCTCTACCTTCATTACCTAACTTTAAGAGTTACAACACTGATGATGGCTAGCAAGATCCCTACGATCCAAAATCGCACAACGATCTTACTTTCATGTATACCTAACTTTTGATAATGATGATGTAATGGCGACATAAGAAAAATTCTACGACCTTCACCATGCTTCTTTTTAGTGTATTTGAACCAGCTTACTTGCATCATTACTGATAGGTTTTCCATTAAAAAGACACCGCACAGAATAGGTATAAGCAACTCTTTTCTAGTTGCAATAGCTAGTACAGCAATTATTCCGCCTATAGTTAAACTTCCTGTATCTCCCATAAAAACTTGAGCAGGAAAAGTATTATACCATAAAAACCCTACGAGCGCTCCAGCAAAAGCTGTTATAAAAACCACCATCTCTCCAGAATTAGGAATGTACATGACGTTGAGATAATCTGAGAAAATAATGTTACCAGAAATCCATGCAAACAATGCCAATGTTATGACTGCAATCACACTTGTTCCTGCGGCCAGTCCATCTATTCCATCAGTTAGATTTGCCCCATTAGAAACTGCTGTAACGATTATAATTACTATAGGAATAAATACAAGCCACGCCCAGTCTGCAAGACTAGGATCTATCCAGCTGATGAAACTTGCATAATCTAGCTCATTATCTTTAACAAATGGAATTGTGGTTTTAGTAGATTTTATCGCTGGACCAAATTCTACCGTATTATTTTGAGATACAACTTCTATATTACTAGATGGATTAGTCACCTCTTCTTTGATAGTAATACCGTCATGAAAAAACATAATCCCTCCTATGATAGCTCCTAATCCTACTTGACCTATTACTTTAAATACTCCCTTTAAACCACCCTTATCTTTCTTAAAAATTTTGATATAATCATCTGTAAAGCCTATCAATCCCATCCATATTGTGGTAATAAATAACATTACCACATATATATTATCGATCTGGCACAAAAGCAATGCAGGAATCAAAGTCGCTAAAATGATAATAATTCCTCCCATGGTAGGCGTACCAGCTTTTTGAGCTTGCCCCTTAAGACCTAAATCTCTTACGGTTTCTCCTACTTGCTGGTTTTGTAAATACAAAATGATGCGTTTACCATAAATAGTAGAAAAACCTAGTGCGAAAACAAATGCGATAGCAGCCCGAAATGTTAAGAATCCAAACAGTGATGCTCCTGGCATATTGAACTCTTCTTCTAAGTATTTGAATAGGTAGTATAACATGTTATTTTTGGAGTTGGTTTAAAAAATCTGCTATGATGGTACGGTCGTTAAAATCAGATCTCACGCCGTTAATTTCTTGATACGTCTCATGCCCTTTTCCAGCAATGAGAATGATATCATTTTTATCAGCCATTTTAGCAGCAGCCTTTATAGCTTGTCTTCTATCTAGAATGGTAATTGTTTTTTTGAAGTCTTGAGGCTGCACTCCTTCTTCCATATCGTCTAAAATCTTCTGAGGATCTTCTGTACGTGGGTTATCACTAGTAAAAATGACCTGGTCACTTAACGCAGCAGCGATATGAGCCATTTTAGGTCGTTTTGTACTATCGCGATCACCACCACAACCTACTACAGTAATCACTCTTTCATTTCTTGTACGAATAGAGTTAATGGTTTCTAAAACATTTTTTAAGGCGTCTGGAGTATGGGCATAATCTACTATTGCAGTAATGTTATTTTTTATGGTTGTGAAATATTGAAACCTTCCTGCAACACCTTCTAATCGCGATATAACTTCTAATACCTCAATAGCTTCTAGGCCCAATTCGATTGCGCAAGCATAAATTGCTAGTACATTATAGGCATTAAACTGTCCAACCATTTTAGACCAAACTTCATGCTCATTGATTTTTAACAGCAATCCACCAAATTGATTCTCTAATATCTGAGCTCTATAGTCAGTAAATGATTTGAGGGCATATCCTATTTTCTTTGCTTTGGTGTTTTGAAGCATTACAGCTCCGTTTTTGTCATCAAGATTTGATAAAGCAAAAGCTTGCTTAGGTAGCTCGTCAAAAAAACGTTTCTTAACGTCTCTGTACTCAGCAAACGAGTTGTGATAATCTAAATGATCATGAGAGAGGTTGGTAAACACTCCACCTGCAAACTCTAATCCAGTTACTCTTTCCTGTGCTATCCCATGACTACTAACTTCCATAAAGCAATAATCAACTCCTACAGTCGCCATATCTGCCAAATGCTTATTTATCGTAATAGGATCTGGAGTGGTATGTTTTGTAGGAACAATTTTTTCATCAATTAGAATTTCTACTGTTGAGATAAGACCAGTTTTAAATCCAGATTTCTTGAAAAGTTGATACAATAAAGATGTAGTAGTGGTTTTTCCATTTGTACCTGTAACTCCTACTAGCTTGAGTTTTTTAGAAGGGTTGTCATAGAAATTGTCAGCCATTAATGCTAATGCATTGTGAGCATTTTCAACTTTTATATAGGTAACTGATTCATCTTGATAATCTGGCAACTCTTCTAGAATGACAGCTGTGGCACCTTTAGAAACCGCTTTCTCAATATAATCATGACCATCTACTATTGATCCTTTGAGCGCCACAAATACATCATCAGATTGCACGGCTCTAGAATCAAACTGTATTTGATTTATGGAAACATCAGTAGCTCCTATGACAATGTCTAGGCTTACTTTATATAATATGTCTTTAAGAATCATCATGATAGTGTCAATACAACTTTTTGAGCTGGCGTTAATTTAGTTCCTGCTTTTAAACTTTGAGCAACCACTTTTCCTTTTCCTTTGAGGATAACTTTACCACCTAAATTTTCTATTAAAGCAATTGCATCCATCGCCTCCAATCCTATTAGACTAGGAAGTTTTCTAGAATTAGTCTCTGCTTGTTGATGTGTTTTTTCTAAGTAACGCTCATTAGACTTTACCATTTGTACAGGGACATTTTTTTGTACTTCAACCTCGTCTAATATGGGGTTATTTGTGTATATTTTTTGTGCTATAGTTTTAAATACCGGTCCCGCTACAATATTTCCGTAATATCCTTTTTTGACATTAGGCCTATGAATCACTACTATGCAACTATACTTAGGAGTATCTGCAGGGAAATAGCCCGCAAAAGAGGCAATATAGTTTCCTGGTTTGATCCAATATTCTGCTTGACACGTACCAGTTTTACCAGCCATAGAAAAGTTCTCACTATAAAGATTATCTGCAGTACCACGTTTTACTACGTTCTCCATCATGACTTTCACCTTATCAACAGTACTTTGAGAGCATATTGCTGGATTAATTATTTCTCTATCAAATTCTTCAATTAATCGATCTTTAGATGTCACTTTCTTGATAAGCCTTGGTTTTACCATAACACCGTTATTTGCAATTGCATTATAGAAAGTAAGCGTTTGCAGTGGAGTGAGTTGCACTCCGTAACCGAAGCCCATCCATGGCAATGAAAGACCACTCCAGTTTTTATCATCAGGATGTGGTATCATAGGCTTACCTTCACCTTTAATAGGTAAATCAAGCACATCGTTAAGATTCATGCTGTATAAACGATCAACGTAGTCCTCTGGATTAGACTTGTAATTATTTTGAATCATTTGAACTAGTGCTGTGTTTGAGGAAACCTCAAATGCTTTTGCCACACTTATTTTACCATAGCCACCATATTTAGAATCGCGCACATTTCTTCCGTAATATGATATTTTCCCGTTTTTAGTATCAAATACTGTACTGGTATCCACCACTTTATCTTCAAGGGCTGCAACTACGCTCATTAATTTAAAGGTAGAACCAGGCTCGTGAGATTCCCAAACAGCATAATTTCTTTTCTCAAAATACTTACCGCTCTTGCCGCGACCTAAGTTAGATAGCGCCTTAATCTCTCCTGTAGCAACCTCCATAACTACTGCTGTGCCATGATCTGCCTCGTAATATTCTAATTGTTCCAATAATGCATGATGAGCGACATCTTGCATATTTACATCTATAGTAGTGTAAACATCATAACCATCGTTAGGGTCTAATTGATTCTCACTATTAATAGGCTTCCATTGATTTTTTCCTATTTTTTGCTCTAGGCGCACACCGTCACTTCCTCTCAAATAAGGAGCAAAAGCTCCTTCAAGACCTACGGGAGCACTACCGTTGCGATCGTAGCCTACTATTCTTTCAGCCATTTTTCCTAATGGATGTTCTCTAACAACTCTTTTTTCCACAATTAATCCGCCACGGTAAGGTCCTTTATTAAATAATGGAAACTCTCTAATTTCCTTATAATCGCCGTAGTTAAGATTCTTAGCAATAAGCATATAGCGATTGCGGTTGCTATGCGCTTTACGTAATTTTTGCAAAAAATAATCTTTAGGCTTTGAGAATTTTTTTGCTAACGCCTCTGCAAGCGGAGCAATGCTATCATTAAAATCCTTGAGTGAAGGAGCAAGGGCATCAAATCGTATATCATACTTACTTATAGAAGTAGCTAGCAATTGACCGTTTGCATCATACAAATTACCTCTCGTAGATGGAATCGTATCGTTTCTAAAAACACTGTGTTCTGCTTTTGCTCTATAAGAATCGCCTTCCACAAACTGGATATTGATAATTTGTACCACAACGAGCAAGGCTACTACAAAGAATAGCGCTCCTACGAGATACATCTTATTCAGTATATTTTTACTAGTTGTTGCCATTTGTACCTTCTACGATTACTATTTTTTGCGGCGGATTTTTAGCCGGTGTTATCCCTTTATTTTCTATTCTTTTTGCGACTGTTGATTCCATTTGCATAAACATCAGCCTTCTTTCTAAATCTGTATATTCACTATGTAACTCCGTTACTTTTTCATTTAAAGCAGCCAGTTTATGCACTTTACGCTCATAACTATGACCTGTATAAATCATAATTATGGCTAGAAAAGCAGCAAACAAGATGAAGCGCCAATTTTTAAAAGCGTCCTCACTGGTTAAAAAGCTACCCTTTAATATGTCATAAACTTTGGAAGCCATTTATTCTCTTTCAATTTTTTCTGCAATACGCAGCTTAGCACTTCTCGCTCTATTATTTACTTTAATTTCTTCTGGAGAAGGTATTATGAGCTTCCCTACTTTTTTAAATGGTACACTAGACCTACCGAAAACATCCTTCTCTGGCTCACCTTCAAAAAGCCCATTTCTCATAAACCTTTTCACTGGTCTATCTTCTAAGGAGTGATAAGAAATAACACTCAATCTTCCTCCTACTTTCAACACTTCTTCTGACTGTCTTAAAAAATCATAGAGAACTTCCATCTCTTTGTTCACCTCAATACGTATAGCTTGAAATACTTGAGCCATAATTTTGTGATGGATCCTTTCTGGAACAAGAGGTTCACATATTTTTTTTAATTGATCAACTGTAGTTATTTGATCGTCCTGTCTTGCAGCAATTATCTTACGAGCAAGTTTAGGAGCAATACGCAATTCACCATATTCTTTAAATAGGCGTACTAAGTCTTCTTCTTCATAATCATTTACCACCACAACCGCATCTAGATCTTGCTCTTGATTCATACGCATATCTAGTCTCGCATCAAATCTGGTAGAAAAACCTCTCGATGCTTCATCAAATTGATGAGAACTCACACCTAAGTCTGCAAGAATTCCATCAACTTCTTTTATACCATGAAGCCTTAAAAACCTTTTCATGTAACCGAAGTTTTGATTAATCAAAGTAAAACGCTCATCCTCAATAGCGTTTTCAAGAGCATCAATATCCTGATCAAATGCAAAAAGTCTTCCTTCAGGACCTAATCTAGAAAGAATCTCCCTAGAGTGCCCACCACCACCAAAGGTGACGTCCACATAAATACCGGATGGATTAATATTTAATCCATCAACAGTTTCCTTTAAGAGAACCGGATTATGATAAGAGATCGGTTGTGTCATTTCCCATTACTTCTTCAGCGAGATCTGCAAAGTCATCTAGCGAGTCATCAATAGCCGCTTCGTACTTTTCTTTATCCCATATTTCTAAAATGTTTACCGCACTAGATACGGTAACCTCCTTGGTTATGCCTGCAATGGTAATGAGATCTTTAGGAATGAGTAATCGTCCACTTGCATCTACCTCAACAGTTTTTACTCCAGCTGTAAAACGACGTATAAAAGCATTGTGCTTTCTATTAAATCGGTTCAACCCATTTAATTTTTCCATCATTTTATTCCATTCTTTCATAGGGTAAAGCTCTAAACAAGGCTGGAATACCGCTCGTTTTAAAACAAAACCTTCCTGCATGACAGGCGACAATTGCTTTTTTAAGGCAACTGGCATCATGAAACGCCCTTTGGCGTCTGCCTTACACTCGTATGTTCCTATGAAATTGATCATTTATAAACAGCTGTTTTTGCTATCTCAATCAAAAATATGAAATTTAATTCCACTTTTTACCACAATTTACCACTTTGTTGATAAATGCACCTATTTCTGAATAACTACGGTAGTTATTAACATTTTAAGCTTTAGAATGTAGCAGTGCGATAGTTGGGTCTCGCTTTCGCGAAAGCGAAACTAAAATCTACAAATAGTTAACACATAAATTCACCTATAGAAAATCAAATATTAAACTCTATCCAAGCTTGATTCAAAACCACTATATTTGCGGCTTAGAATTACTGTATGACGCACGATCTCATCAAAGAAGGCAAGTTTGAATATTATACTAGTGGTGAAGGAACTCCTATTATAATCCTACATGGATTAATGGGTGGCTTAAGTAATTTTGAAGGTGTGATCGATTATTTCCCACCTAAAGGTTATCAAATTGCTGTTCCTATATTACCACTTTATACGACTCCTCTTATCAAAACAAGCGTAGGCACATTTGCTAAGCATATTAATGCGTTTATTGATCACATGGGATGGAAAGAAGTTATTCTTCTTGGAAATTCTCTAGGAGGTCACATCGGGCTGGTAACTACTAAGCTTTTTCCTGAAAAAATAAAAGCACTAGTAATTACTGGTAGCTCTGGATTATATGAAAGTGCGATGGGAGCTAGTTATCCTAAAAAAGGTGATTATGAATACATTAAGGAAAAAAGTCAAGATGTATTTTATGACCCTGCTGTAGCTACAAAAGAGATAGTTGACGAAGTATTTGCCGTAGTAAATGACCGGAATAAACTTCTTAAAACACTCGCCATAGCAAAGAGCGCTATAAGACATAATATGGCCAAGGATCTTCCTAACATGAGCACACCTACATGTATCATTTGGGGAAAACAAGATAATGTTACTCCACCTAATGTCGCAGAGGAATTTCATGAAAAATTACCAGATAGTGATCTTTTCTGGATAGATAAATGTGGGCATGCTGCTATGATGGAGCATCCAGAAGAATTTAATGAAATATTAGACGGCTGGCTGCAAAAGCGAGGATTATAACAGAAGTCTTCCTTTGACATAGCAATCATTTTATTTGATTGCATAAATGTATTTGCTTTATTTCTTAATAGTATCTTTAACTTATGAAAATTACTAGCGCACAATTTGTTATGTCTAATCAGGATGTTAAAAAATGTCCTAACTCTAGTATTCCAGAATATGCCTTTATAGGTAGGTCTAATGTTGGGAAATCTTCATTGATCAACATGTTGACTAACCATAAGAATCTTGCAAAAACCTCTGGTAGACCAGGAAAAACACAGCTTATTAATCACTTTTTAATCAATAAGGCGTGGCACCTAGTTGATTTACCTGGTTACGGTTATGCTCGAGTTTCAAAAACTAGTAAAGCAAAGTTTCAAAAATTCATCACGAAGTATTTTGAACAACGCAAGCAGTTAATTTCTGGATTTGTACTTGTTGATGTACGTCACGATCCTCAACCTATAGACGTAGAGTTTATGGAATGGTTAGGTGAGAGTGGTATTCCCTTCAGCATTGTTTTTACTAAAGCAGATAAATTAAAGCCTAAAGCTTTAGAGAATAATGTAGAAAAATACAAAAGATCTATGCTAGACGGTATGTGGGAAGAAATGCCACCTTATTTTATAACTAGTTCTAGTGATAAAACTGGAAGAGAAGAACTACTGGCTTACATAGAGAACATTAACGAATCGCTTAAGTAATATTTTTACTAAGACCTCAAGTCGTATTTATCTAAGTAATACAGCATGAATACGTCAATGAACTCCTAATTACTAGAAACCTAACACCTAAAAAACTGGTCTATCATTAACGGTGTTCTTGCGTATTTCTCTTAGCATCTCTTCTATTCCATTTACCTTCATATCATAGACAGACTGCATATAATTCCCTAATTTACCTTTAGGAAATCCTTGACGCCTGAACCAGACATAGTACGCCTCGGGCAGTTCACTTAAAAACCTGCCCTTATGAGCACCGAATGGCATTTTATACCACGCCATTTCTATCAGGAGTTTATGATCAAAGTGAGGTTGAGACATCAATAACCTTTATTTTTCATCTTTCAAATGTAGCTTCTCTGCAAAATAATCGCAGAAGTCCAGCATCGTATCGCGCATCTTATCATCATTAGTCGCACGGTGATACGTGTCTGCCATAGAAACTAGTGTTTGATGAAAAAACACACGCATCTCATCTACTGGCATATCTTTGGTCCATAGATCTATACGAAAAGCTTCTTTCTCAACGCTATTCCACATAGAAACCATCATGGCCTTTGCTTCGGCAGCATCTACTCCACCATCTGGCGCACTCCATCTTATGTGTTCTGGAACTCGATTTTCATCTAGTTCAATTCCTATTTTTATCGTGGATCTTGTTTTTTTATCTGACATTACTGTAAAGGTTTGTATTTAGAACGTTCAAAAATATCTTCGGCATTCAATTGTATCATCGTTTCTATATCAACTTCATTATTCTCCATGAATGATTTTACCATTCTATAGCCTATATAGCGACCTACGCCGCCAGGAGTCTCTTGATCTACTTCTAGATAAAATTTTGAAAAAGGAGCCGGAAGTATAAATCGGGATAACAATTTTGAATCTGTCTTGTAAATTAACTCATTGTCTATGAAATAGCGCCACATTTGAGATTCATTCTCAACGGTAAATTTGTATTTTACAGGAGTGTAGTTAAATCGTTGATCACCTGTTGTATGAGGAGCAAATAGCTCCTGTAAATAATGTAGCTTACCGTGATAAATCATATTTGATAACAAACTACGGTCAAAGGTAGGGTTTACAAAAAGTCTAGAATAAGCTAGAGCAACATCTGCTGGGAGCTGTTCTCGATTTAAATTTTCTCTTTGATATTTGTTGATTCCTAGATAAAGCTCGTGATCTTGCCCAAGATAGGTATCTATAGAAATAATCAATTGATCTTCTAGAGGGATTACCTTCTGTCTATAATTCACCTCAGACAGGACAGTAACTATGGAAGTAGGCTCAAAATCTGGGAAATAGTATACGACATGACGCATCACATCTTCTACTTCTTCTTCAATCTGATCATAGTCAAATTTTGCCTCCTTAACAGCTTTATCCAGAACATTATAAATGGTATCCTGACCATTCAATTTAGAGTTCCATATACTGTCTGGCGTTTTTTCTGGAAAAAACAGAGGAAACGCTGCTTTGAGCTTAGGCAAATCTTCAGAATTTGAATTTGAAAATTCTTCATGAAATTTAATCAACTCCACATCCAGAGGTATTGCCTTAATTTCTGACTCTAATTGCGACTCAGTATTACATGATAGTAACGCTTTCGCGAAAGCGAGAACAATAAACATTCTAAATATCTTAACTTTCATATACTTATAACTCGCTATAAATTGTTTTATTTTTAGGCTTGCAAAAATACGATTATGAAAGTAGATAAAGTAACAGATCACATCGTAAAGTGGTTAAAAGAATATGCAAATAAAGCTGGTGTTAAGGGATACGTTGTAGGAGTAAGTGGCGGAATCGATAGTGCGGTTACCTCTACGTTATGTGCAATGACAGGACTTGAAGTTTTATGCGTAGAGATGCCTATTCATCAACACCATGATCATGTAACTAGAGCTCAAGAGCATATCAAACAACTTAAAGATCGTTTTAATAACGTAAGTGACGTACGCAGTGATCTCACACCTGTTTTTGACACTTTTAAAGAAAATATGCCCAAAATTGAAAATAACGCTCAAGTAGAACTGACGTTAGGTAATACTCGAGCTCGTTTGAGAATGACTACCTTATATTATCATGGCGGTATAAATGGTCTTCTAGTGGCTGGGACAGGTAATAAGGTGGAAGATTTTGGCGTAGGATTTTACACTAAATATGGTGATGGCGGTGTAGATGTTAGTCCTATTGCTGACTTGTTAAAGAGTGAAGTCTATAAAATAGGAAGTCATGTTAATGTACCTACTAGTATAATGAACGCAGCTCCTAGTGACGGGCTTTATGGTGCAGAAAGAACTGATGAACAGCAAATAGGAGCATCTTATGACGAGCTTGAGCAGGCCATGTATCATGTAGAAAATAATGTTTCTGCAGATGACTTATCTACAAGAGAAAAAGAGGTTCTCAAAATATATTTAAGTTTTAATAAGAGAAACCAACACAAAATGAATCCTATTCCTGTATGTGTGATACCTAAAAATCTGTTGTAGAAAAGATTAACAGCTTTTTATTTTGTAATACTATACTCACAGTTGATTTGAGAGGGATTTATTATTAAGTAATTATATTTGATTCCCTAGACACAACAAAATGAATATTTTAGTAGCAGATCATCATCCTATTTTCCGACGAGGTCTTAAGTGCATGATGAAAGATAACAAAGAATACCATTTTAAAGGTAAAATTGATGATGGTTCTCAGCTTATTTCAACCATCGCTAGCCTTAAACCTGATATCCTTATACTTGAAGTAGACCTTCCTAATTCTAATGGTATTGGGTCATTGAGAGAAGTACGTACAAACTTTCCAGATGTTAAAATTCTAGTAGTAAGTTGTCATCCTGAAGAAATCTATGCAGTAAGCGCTATAAAAGCAGGAGCAAATGGTTACATTTCAAAAACCAGACCGGTTAAAGAAGTTAAAGAAGCGCTTAAAACTGTACATAAAGGAAAAACTTTTCTTTCTGATAATATTAAAGAACAACTAGAAAGTAAAACATCTAATAAGATTCTAAAATTTAAAAAGCTCTCTACCAGAGAAATAGAGGTTCTTAATTTATTGTCTCGAGGAAAACGCAATAAAGAAATTGCTCAACATTTAAGTATCAACGAGAAAACGGTAAGCACATATAAAACGAGATTACTTAAAAAACTTAAGGTTGATAACATCGCAGATTTGATACATCAATCACGCTTATTGCAAATAGCTAGTTAAACAAAAATCTACTTAAGCCATCAGACGGTATTACCGTGCTGTTCTTTTCGTCAAGTTTACGCCTTAGAGCATTATAATCTTTAACTTGCTGTAACGCCTCTGTGTTTATGTTATCTGGAGCGCTATTAAGTATAATTTTATTAATTTTTTCTACCAGGTCAAAAATTAGTGACTGTCTTAAATGCCTCAATACTTGACTGGTATATTCTGAAACAGTTTGATTTTTTTGTTTAGGAAAGATTTTATTGCGTTCCCAATCATGTAATTGATATTTCTCATCAGACATAGTGATATCTGCAATTACATTTGCATATTCACCTTCAAAGGCAGTAAGTATAAGTTGAGTATCTAGCTTTTGTTCTAACAACAATACATCAATGATTTTAGAATATATGATTTGAAAGTCTGGATTTGCAAATTTGATTTCATCTGCTTGTAAATCCATCCATATCTTCTCATAGACGCGATGCTTTTCTTTTTTTGTGAAATATTCTACATCATTTTCACTGTCATCACGTATGTACTCTTCTTCAAAATATTCATCTTGCCCACCGTATAATAATAAAATAGCAATAATAGACCTTTCTAGAAGTGCTCTTCTATCCACCTTTAAAGCGGTAACAGGAGTTTCAACTTTAGATAGTGACTGCTTAGATTGCTCTCTTACTTGTTTTTTCTTTTCTTCATTTATAGTAGCATTACGCACTTGTGCGAGAGTGGAGAATAAAACATCTTCTCCTATATCTAGTATAGCAGCACTTTCTCTTACATAAATCTCACGTGATATATCATCAGGAATTTTTGCGATACTGTTTACTATATCGCGTATCATGCCCGACTTTTTAATAGGATCTCCAGCAGCCTCTTCTTTTAACAAATTAGACTTAAAAGAAATGAAATCCTTAGCATTCTGGGTCAAAAATTCTACAATCTCTGTTTGCGTGTGAGATTTTGCATAAGAGTCTGGATCTTCTCCATCTGGAAATGTACATACTCTTACATTCATACCAGCTTCAAGTATCAAATCGGTACCTCTTATAGCGGCTCGCATTCCAGCAGCATCGCCATCATATAATACAGTGATATTTTTTGTTAACCTTTGAATTAAGCGTATTTGCTGACTTGTTAAAGCTGTTCCTGAACTAGAAACCACATTCTTTACACCTGCTTGATGTAATTGAATCACATCTGTGTAACCTTCTACGAGATAACACAAGTCTTCTTTTGCAATGGCTTGCTTTGCTTCATAAATACCATAAAGTACTTTAGACTTATCATAAATCTCGCTTTGAGGCGAGTTCAAGTACTTTGCAGCCTTTTTATCATTTTTCAGAATTCTTCCTCCAAAACCGAGTACCCTACCTGAAAGACTACGTATAGGAAACATGACACGTCCTTTAAAGCGATCAAACTTACGCTCATCTTTAACAATAGAAAGCCCTGTTTTATCGAGAAATTCTAGCTGGTAACCTGCTTTAATAGCAGCATCAGTAAAAGCACTCCATTGATCAGGATTATAACCCAACTGGAAATATTCTATAGTCTCATCAGAGAAACCACGTTCTTTAAAATAACTGTATCCTATAGCTCTTCCTTCCTCTGTTTTTAATTGTTTCTGAAACCACTCTGCTGCATATTTAGAAACAAGAAACATAGATTCCTTTGCATCTTGCTCTAGTTTTTGCTCATCAGTTTGTTGCGTTTCCTCAACCTCTATATTATATTTTTTTGCTAGCCATTTGATGGCCTCAGGAAAGGTAAAATGCTCGTGTTCCATTATAAAGGTAACGGCGTTGCCTCCTTTACCAGAACTGAAGTCCTTCCATATTTGTTTTACTGGCGATACCATAAAACTAGGCGTACGTTCTTCAGAGAATGGACTCAAGCCTTTATAATTAGAACCAGACTTTTTCAACTGTACAAAGTCACCTATCACTTCCTCTACACGAGCAGCGTCAAATACGGCATCTACAGTTGTTCTTGAAATCATTTTTGAAAAGCGATTATATTATAAGTGATAATTCTTAGTAAATATAAATAGGAAAACCGTGTTAATCATACCAGTCTATAAACTAGTGAAGGACAATTAAATATTTAAGGAACCACCTATTTTAAAATTTGAGCACGGTCGTTTAACAGTACTTATTTCATAATCTTCTTATGGGACAAAATTAAGCAAACACGACGCTTTATCAATACTTAAGATTTAAAAATTGAAGTGTAGGAAGTTTAATTATTGAACTTGTAAACTTAGTCCTTTCAGCTATTTTAATCCACACAAATATACTTGTCAATCATATAACCAGATATAGGCTTAAGAGTCTTACCAGTTTCAGGATGCAAACCTGTATCTGTAAATAATTCTAGCTCTTTATTCCTGTTTTTTCCATACCAAAATCGAGGACTTCCATTATCATTAAAGAAAGTAGTATCACAAGTTACTTCTACCTTTAGGAAGGATGAGATTCTGTCTTCTTTGTAAAGTTTTAATTGGTTAACTCCATATTTCTTAGCGTCAAATTCTACTTCAACATAATGATCTTCTTGCCAGATCATCCAGCGCTGTCTGTGCGTATAACTATATAGCAATAAAGATAGTATCCCGATGGCAACAGCGGCAATTATAACCTTAACAACTGGAGAGATTTTAACCGCTTTTTTAGTGGCCGACGATTTTATTTCAGTACTTTTTAAGGAAGTCTTATTTATAAAGTCTTGATAGTTATCATATCCCAAATAGTTACATAAACCTTCTATTACTGGTATTTGTTTGATGCTTATATCTTCATCTTCATCCGATAATTTGAGAGCTTCATTTCTATAAATTCTCAAACTTTTTTCTCCTAATACAATTTCCGCTTTCTGTTCTAGATAATGTGATAATTCAGTAGCCTTTTGTGTTAAAGATGGATTTTTGACTCCTGTTTTCTTTATTTCTTGTTCCGCTTTCGCGAAAGCGTGCATCACTAAATTTTTATTCATAATACTGATATACAGATTAATAACCCCTGGAAACTAGTAGGAAATAAAATTCCAAATACGTTCCAAATCATTTCCCATTCTTTTCCAGTAATCCAAAACCAATACGCTTTCATTTGTACAAGAATTGATTACCGCCTTAATCGTAATAGGGCTTACGAAAATGAATTCTACTATGGAGTCGTAGCGTAAAATGGAATTACCATTTGGGAAGTAATAATTTCTTTTACTGCTACCTCTCCACACTTCCCTAAGAAGAGCAAGCTCTTCAAAATTAAGCAGGTGTTGCTATTGAATCAAATCTGAGAAAATCTCGGACAGCAACACAAGTGTCCATTTTTAAATAATCAAATATGAAAAAAATAACCTTAATATTTTTTACGGGAATCCTTATTTCTACGTTTTTCTCTTGTACACCAGAGCAAATAACAGATCATTCTATTGAGCCACAGGCATGCTGTGGAAATGAAGGCACCATTGAAATACCGCCTCCACCACCACCGCCAAAAGATGAGACCGATGACTAGTACTCATTTTTAAATTTAGTTATTACCTTAGAGGAATGAAATCAACCGTAACTTCATTCCTCTTTTTTAGTATCTTGATTATCGGCTCACAAATTTCCCATGCCCAGATAGCAGATAGCTTGAACTACTATTCAAGCGTCATTAGAAATCCTACACAACCAGATGATCTTGCAAAAGCCTATAAGTTTTTCATCAAAGAAAAAGCAAAACACGCGAATAATGACAAAAATTTAGCTAATGAAGTATATATTACTCAGCAACTGGCAAGAATCCAAAGAGAATTAGGATATACCTCAGAGAATGAAAAATTAAATCTTGAAAGTCTAAGGCTTCTAGATAAAATAGAATTGAAAACCGATTGGACTCAAATTACCTATATGAGTATCATCAATGAATTAGGTAAGGTTTACAGAAAGAAGAGAGATTATGCGCGGGCCATAGCCTTGTACGACGAGGCACTTGACTCTGCAAAAAACGCATCTGAACAAGCTATTTTATATAATAATAAAGGACAAGTATTTGAGTCTCAAGAGGACTATGAAACCGCACTCTCATTTTATAAAAAGGCATATGATGCAACTAGAAAAATCGATAATCTTAGAGAAACGGCTAGAGTACTAAGCAATTTAAGTTTTATAAAATCAAAATTAAGAATTCCTAATGCAGAAGACGGTTTAAAGGAAGCGCTAGACATAAGAGCAAATAACAGTTATACCTCAGATTTAGGGTCGAGTTTTGACCATTTATCTCGTTTTTATTACACGTTAAATGACTCTATTTCTACAAAAAAATATTCTGATAGTTATATACAACTAGCCCGTACGCTTAATCAAGGACCACAGCTATTAAATGCATTGAAGCTAAAAATAGAAACTGGAGAGCCTAAATATGCAATTGAATATATTAAAGTAAACGATAGCATCAACAATTTAAAGACAGAAAAACGTAATAACTTTAACTACTATGTTTATCAATACGATAAAAAGGAAAGGGATTTGCAAGAAAGTCAATTATTTAATGAGCGATTACTTTACCTCATCCTTTTTATAGTGCTTGCAACTATTTCTTTATACCTGATTTTAAAATACAAACATAAAAAAGAAAAATACCAAGAAATATACAACACAGAAACGCGAATTTCCAGAAAAATACACGATGAAGTTGCAAACGATGTTTATCATGTCATGACGCAGTTACAGACGAGTCCGCATAGTGACAAGGAACTATTAGATGACCTTGAACATATTTATAATCGGACTAGAGATATCTCCAGACAGAACAGCACCATTAATCTTAAAACACCCTATGCTGAACTCTTAAGCGACCTACTTATCGCCTATAATGATGATAATGTTACTGTAATTACTAAAAACCTACAGAAGATAGAGTGGGAAAAATTGAAAGACATTCAAAAAACTACTATTTACAGAGTGCTGCAAGAACTACTAACTAACATGAAAAAACATAGCAATGCCAGCATTGTAGTTTTAAGCTTTGAGAAATCTGGTAAATATTTGATAATAAATTATAAAGATAACGGCATAGGAACATCATTAACAAAGAGAAATGGCCTTCAAAATACGGAAAACCGTATTCAATCTATAAATGGAACGATTACATTTGAGTCCGAAATAAATAAAGGCTTTAAAGCCATAATTATGATTTAAAAGATGTTTAAAAAAGTTTTAGTTTCAGATGATTATAGCAGTATCAATCAAGGAGTAAATACCGTGTTAGATCAACTGGGTATTACAAATGTGAAACAAGTACAATACTGTGATGATGCTTTTCTAGAAATCAAAAGTGCGATTCTTAATGAAGATCCATATGATTTATTCATCACAGATCTAAATTTTAAAACAGATCATCGTAAACAAAAATATACATCTGGAGAGTCACTAACTGCACAACTTAAAAAGGAATTTCCTAACTTTCCTATAATCGTTTATTCTGTAGAAGATCGATTACAAAAAGTACGTTATTTAGTTAATTCCATAAAAGCAAATGCTTTTGTATGTAAAGGCAGAGACGGATTAAAAGATTTGTCAAAAGCTATAACTGCAGTGTATCAAAACAATTCCTTTGTATCACCTCAAGTTCAACAAGCATTACATACTAGAAATAACTTAGAAATCAATGATTATGATATGCAATTGCTATCACTTATAGCTTTGGGTAACTCAAAAAATACTATAAGCAAAGAATTTAAAGAAAAAGGTATATCACCCAATAGTATAAGTTCGATTGAGAAAAAGCAATCTAAACTACTAGATCAATTCAGAGCAAATAATGCGACACATCTTATCAGTATTGTAAAAGATTTAGGCCTTATTTAAAAAACATTCCGTCCTTACGGAAAACCGTAAAGTTTACGCCAAATTGATAATTACTTTTACCATTGAATGGGTGCTATTGCTCATTTGTCAGGGGAAATTAGCGCATACTTTATAGGTATGCGCTTTTTTGTATAGCACTGTTCTTTTAGGCAAGACTATCACTTGACGTAATTTTTATTTGTTACTTGTACAAGTTTTGTTTCGCTTTTGCGAAATTGTCTAAAAAATAATTAATAACCAACAACAGTATCACAAGGAACAAATTAGTTAAATTGTTGATTAATCAATTATATAATTAGCAATATTATGAACTAGAAACAGATTAAAGTAATCTACATATAATTATTAAAAGTGTGATAGAATCTAAATAAGTAAACCAATTATACCTTAAGAATTGTAACCTGGCCAAATATGTTACAATGGCAGCTATATAATTTAAAAGAGATAATCTCGAAAACCAAAATGAATGCGAATCAATCGCGTATAATAATTTATAAAATCTAAAAGTTACCTATACCTAAAAATCTAGGTTCTAACTAAAATAAATCAATGAATAGAGCCGCACCCTTAAGTAAGAGTCATAAAAAAAGCCCTTGATTTCTCAAGGGCTTTTTAACCTTAGTAGCGAGGACTGGACTCGAACCAGCGACCTTCGGGTTATGAGCCCGACGAGCTACCTACTGCTCTACCTCGCGATTTAAAAACTTAAAGTCACTTGCTTTAAAAACTTCAGATCATTACTCTGACGACTTATTGTTTTATTGGGCTGCAAATATAAGTCGGTTTGATAGATTACACAAGGTTATTTGTAAATAATTTATTGTCCTAATTCTATCGCCTCAAAACTAGTCAATTCACCTTCTTCAAAAGATACTTGTACTTCCATAGGATTACAACATACCTCACAATCTTCCACATAAGTTTGTGAATAAGCAGGATCTAACAACATAGAGATTTCCTGCCAGCAATGTGGACACATAAAAAAATGCTCGATCACAAGGCTACATTTAGGATCTGACCAGCTAATTGTAGCAGTTGATACTCAGCTAATTTTGCGTCGTATTTAGCTAGGTTCTTTACGGTTTCGGCATTTAAAAGGTTGACTTGGGCTTGTCTGAATTCGACGCTAGAGACTTGACCTAATTTAAATTGCTCTTGAGTACGCTCAAAGTTGCTTTTATTAGTCAACACGTTTTGCTCTTGCATTCTATAAATAGCAAGCGCATTCATGTAATTTCCCTTTGCATTTGCAACATCTCTCGCTACTTCTTGCTCTATCTGACTTTTAAAAAGAGCTTCATTTTCATAAGCAATCTTAGCATTACGCAAACTATTAATAGACCTACCTCCATCAAAAATATCCCAAGTCAAATTTGCTCCTATAGCAACGTTAGAGGCTGTACGTGTAGTCGCTGGAAAAAACGCACTAGGAGGATTCTCCGTACGATTCCATCCATAACTTCCGGTTAAACCTATTCTTGGTAACAATAAAGCCCTACTTGTTTTGATATCGTAATCACTTATTTGCAAAGAAGTTTCTGACTGTAATAGTCGTACGTTATTCTCAGGCACTTTTTCTAAAAAACTATCGATTACTAGCAAACTTTGTAATGTTACGGTAGTATCTACTGCAAAGCTGGCGTCCAACTCGCGATTTAGCAATAGGTTTAAATCTCTTTTTGTATTGCGCAACTGCTGCAAAGAATTCATGATATTAATGCTATCGGTATTTATATCTACTTGCGCATTAAGTACTTCTAACTTATTAGCTTGTCCATATTCAAATTGATATCTAGCACGTTCTTCGCGCTTTTTTGAAATCTCTAAATTCTGTTCAAATACTTTTACATTCTCTGTTATGCGTGCAATCTCTAAATAAACACTCATTAATAGTACTGTTGTTGTCTCAATCGTAGTTCGAGCTTCTAGCTGACTCAAAGCAAACTGTTCCTGAAGCCTCTTGTAATTGTACAAACGTCCTAAACCATCAAATAAAGTATAATTCAAATTAAGTCCCGCATTATACTGCGTGGTTTGGGCATCGTTAATTTCTATATCTGGTCGAGGATCACCGTTTTGATCTAGTGCGCCGTTAAAATCTGTTCTAGAATCGTTCTCATCTTTTGACGCTCCTGCCGTTCCTTGCAACGATGGCAAGTACCCAGAATTCAAGATTCCAGAGTTATTCTCCGCGATTTTGGTGGTGTTTTCTGCGATTTTGATGCCGTAGTTGTTTTCTAACATTAACTTTACAGCATCTTCTTTGCTTAAAACGTTTTCAATAGGTTGTTGTGAGTACGCTTTCGCGAAAGCGAGACACATCAAAACCCCTAAACTATAAACCAGCTTACTCATTTTCATATTCTTGTAGTGCTTGTTGCTCTTTGGCAATGCTAGTTACCTCTGTCTTTTCTATTTTCTCTCCAGTTTTCAACCAATGAATCCATACTTTAATATTGTTTCCAAAACTTAAAAACAAGGGCAATAAAAGTAAAGTCAACAAGGTTGCGATTCCAATTCCGTAAGAAATGGAAATAGCCATAGGCTTTAGAAATTGTGCTTGACGACTTTTCTCAAGTAATAGTGGCGCAAGACCAGCAACAGTTGTCAACGAAGTTAAAAATATGGCTCTAAACCTGCTTTTACCAGCTTCAAAAAGCGCCTCGTCAAATTGTAATCCGCTTTTTATCAAAGAATTAAATTTACCTATTAAAACCAATCCATCATTTACCATAATCCCTATCAATGCAATAATACCCAACATGGAAAGAATGTTTACTGGAAAACCGTGAATCCAGTGTCCCCATGCTACTGCTATAAAACTAAATGGTATTAATAATATGAGCATGATAGGTTGTGTACCACTACGGAAAGTAAAGGCAATCACAAAATAGATGAGTAATAGTACAATAGGAAAAATAAAACCAGCGCTGCTGCTTATTTTTTCGGCTTCTCGTGCTTGTCCACTTAGATAATTAGGAGATATGGTAGGATATTTTTTCTGTAAATCTGGAATGATGTTAGTTCTTATATCATCTAGAATGTCTGTAGCGCTTTGATTAGGATCTTTCATATCTGCACTGATCAAAATCTCGCGTCTTCCTTCTAAGTGATTGATGACCACGTCACCTCTCTTGATCGTATAGCTCGCTACATCACGCAATGGTACTTTATCTCCTGTAGGTGTAGTAATTCTAAACTCATCCAGATCTTTAATACTGCTACGGTTTTCTCTATCGTATCGCACCCAAACTCTGATCTCGTCTTGTCCTCGTTGGAAACGCTGGGCTTCTCTACCGAAGAAAGCGGCTCTTACTTGAGACATGATTTCGCGCGAATTGAGACCTAAGGCAAATGCATTATCATTAAGTTCAAGATTGATTTCTTTTATACCAGCAGGATCGTTGTCTTCAATATCTTTAAGCAAAGGATTGCGACTCAATATTTCTTTAAAATCTTCTGTCGCAGCTTTTAATTCGCTTATGTCGTTACTTAATAGAGAAACCGCTACTGGACTACCTCCAAAGTTACCACCAGAACCAAAGGTCAACGTTTCTGCGCCAGGAATAGTACCTACAAGCTCTCTCAAACGATTTGCTACAATAGGTGATTTTAATTCTTCTGGCCTCGTCTCTCCTGGAAGTAAATTAATCGATAAACTCGCTGATGAAGAAGATGTTTGTGCTTTGATAATATTCTCAAAAAGCTGTACGCTGTCGCCATATTTTTCATCAGTTAAATACTCTTCAGTAAGCTCTTTGTTTACAATTTTTGCTTTTTCTTCTATAATAGAAATAATGGAATCTGTAATACTTTCTGCCGTACCATTAGGCATAGAGAGGTTAACAGATACTTGATCACTAGAAATACTAGGAAAAAGTGTCACACCTACAATTCCACCTTGTACTGAGCCTATGGTAAGCAACAACGCCGAAAGAAAAAAAGCAAATGCTAGCAACTTATACTTTATGGTAAAACGTAATGCAGGAGCATACAATTTATCACGCATCCAGTTCATAGCTTTATCACCATAATCATTTACCACTCTCATTTTTTGAAACAATCGGGCAATACCTTTTTTAGGCTGATCTGATCTCGCTTGAAGCGCTTTGGAATGTGCTAGGTGAGCAGGTAAAATAATTAGTGCCTCAACTAATGAAACAACGAGAGTTAATATCACAATTACCGAAACCTCACTAAAGAACTCTCCTATCCTACCATCCAGAAATAGAAAGGTAGAAAAGGCAAGAATAGTCGTAATAATAGCGCTTAGAATAGGTGGTATCACTTCCATTGTACCATCAATAGCCGCTTGTACAGGACTTTTACCATCTTCATAATGTTGATAAATATTCTCTGCGATTACAATACCGTCATCTACGAGAATACCGATAACGATAATCATCCCAAACAAAGAAAGAACATTTATAGTGACATCAAATTGGCCAGCAAAGATGAACATTCCTAAAAAAGCAATAGGCAACCCAAAAGCAACCCAAAAGGCTAGTCTTGTATTTAAAAATATGGAAAGAAACAACAATACTAATAGCATTCCTACTATGGCATTTTCAGTAAGTAATGCAGTACGCTGATTAAGCGTTATTGATAAATCTCGAACTACGTTTAACTCTACGTTACTAGAACGCTGGTTGTATTCTTCAATATATTCTTTTACCTTATCTGAACTACCTATGAGGTCTTCAGAATTTGTGCTTGTAACTGTAATATTTACAGATCGTTCTTCATTAAAATAAGAAGCATTAGGTGTTTCTGAAAAGCGGTCTCTAATTTGAGCAACGTCTTTTAAATATACGGTTGAGCCATTTTCCAAAGTTCTTACTGGTATAAAACTTAATTCATCTCCATAATAACTTCTGTTGTTAGCTCGTATTAAATACTCCTCCGTATTTGTTTTAATATTCCCACCTGTTGTTAAGATGTTTGAGGCCGCAACGGCGTCTGCTACTTCTTGAAATGTAAGATTATAACCTAATAGGGTATTTTCATTTACTGCTATCTCGATCTCTTCGTCTGGATATCCAGCGATAGAAATTTGAGAAATACCTTCAATTCCTCTTAAATCGTTTTCTACATCTCGAGCTAGTTGTTTAAGAGTTTTGAGTGGTACATTTTTTCCGCTTAATGAAAAGACAATAGTAGGTCTCGCATTTTCTTGTTTTGCTACCACTAATGGTTCCATACCTACTGGAAAGGATGGCACTCGATCTACTGCATTTTTAATCTCCAGCAGCATGAAATCAATATCATAGCCCTTAATGATTTCTACCGTAATAGTCCCAGAGTTTTCTCTAGACGCAGAAGTTACACGGTCTATACCTTCTATTCCTTTGAGGTTATCTTCTATCTTAAGGACCACACCTTCTTCAATTTCTTGAGGCGATGCTCCTGGATAAATTACATTAATTGTTACGATTTTTGAATCTACCAGAGGAAAGAAAGAAGACTTCAATGACAAAACTCCTAACACTCCAAAAATCACGAACGCTGCAATAACAACATTTACTGCCACATGATGCTTTATGAAATAAGCTATTACTTTTCTCATAATTTATTTTGATTGAGAGGCGTTTGATTCCTTTTCTTTATCCTCACGTGCTTGTTGCTCTGTCTTAACGATAAGTCCTTCATAAGCACCAGGAACAGATTTTGTAATCATTACAGTGCCATCTTCAAGTCCTTTAAGAACTACCCTTTTATCAGAGAAATGCACAGGAGTGACATCGGTAAGTACCAGTTTCCCTTCTTGAACAGTAAAAATCTGGTTCCCATCTTGTAGTAAACTTCGGTTTATAGATATGGCATCATTAACTTCTTGAGCTTGTAAATTTGCTGTGAGGTACATTCCTTCTTTAAGGTCAGGATGTGACACTTCTATAACTGTGGTAATAGTTTGTGTAGACTGATCTACCTTACCGTTAATACGCGTCACTTTTCCAGTATAATTTTTTGTGCCAGAAATATTACTGAGTTCAACTTCTTTACCTATTTCTAGCAAATCAGAAAAGTCTGCGCTTATAGCAACTTGTATTTCAAACGTACCGCTTTGTATAAACTCGCCTAACTGTTGCCCGTTACGCACTAGAGTACCTTCACTTACCATAGCCTCGGTCACAATCCCATTAAATGGTGCTCTAATTCTAAATTTAGAAAGACGGTTTTCTAAATTCTTAATATTGTAATAAGTAGTATAAATATTCCTACCTGTTATAAAATATTTTTCTTTCTCGTTTTTAGGCTCTGGAAGTTCTGGAATGGACTTATCAGTATCAAGAGCATTTAAATAATCTAACCATTGTGGATATGATTCTGGGTAATCCAGTCGTAAATCTGGCATTAACGCAGTGATTTGATTATTAAGGTTACTGCGTGAACTTCTTACTTGTGCATAAAACTCTGTGTTATCAATAAGAATAATGGTCTCACCAGCACGATAAGTTTGTCCGGTTCTAAACAATTTTCCTGTCGGTCTAAATACACCAGTAACTTCAGCATACAACTCTACTCGTTTTTTTGCCTCTAGATTACCATTTGCAGGAATGATTATAGGAACTGTTGTATTTTGTATTGTATCAATAGATACTATTTTAACATCTTTTTTGACTTTAGGCTTTGGTGCTGTCTTGCTGTCAATGATCATTTTTGCGCCAAAAGCAGCGCCTAGTATCAATACAATAGCGAGAATAGATAGTATTACTTTACGCATTCTAGTGGTAGTTATTTAAAATAATTCAACCGTCAAAACTACTTAAGTCTAAAACTATAAATCTTAAATATTACTTAAACCTAACTATTAAAACCTTCTAATTCTTCTGAGATATTTTCCCACTTTGTCATCCAGTCTTCTAATTCTTTTTTCTTAGACTGATAACCGTCAAAAAACCCTTCCTTTTGCGCTAGTTCATCATAATTTGCAGCCAGCTCTGCATCCAGTTTAGAAATAGCTTTCTCTAACTCATTAATTTTAGCTTCTGCCTTAGATAGTCGGTTATTAAGTGATTTTTGCTTTTTTTGATCTTCGTAAGAGAGTTGTTGTTTTTGAGAGTCTCGCTTTCGCGAAAGCGTATCTTCCTTCCTCACTTCTACCTTTTCAATGGCTCTCATGTCCTCAGCCTTTCTTTGATCAAGATAGTAGTCTATATCTCCCAAGTATAAGTTTAACTTATGATCACGGAACTCGTAAACCAGCTCTGTGAGACCTTGTAAGAATTCTCTATCGTGTGAAACTACAATTAAAGTACCATCAAACTTAACTAACGCAGCCTTCAAGACATTTTTAGACTGAATGTCTAAGTGGTTAGTAGGCTCATCCATAATCAGGACGTTGAACGGCTGAAGCATGAGTTTACATAAAGCAAGCCTATTGCGCTCTCCACCACTTAGCACTTTTACCTTTTTCTCTGCCTCGTCACCTCTGAAGAGAAAGGAACCGAGCATATCGCGCACCTTGACACGATTGCTGTCTGTGGCAGCGTCTAGCATGGTATCAAGAACTGTCTTCTCACCGTCTAGATATTCTGCTTGATTTTGTGCAAAGTACCCTAATTGAACATTATGACCTAGATTTACCTTTCCTTGTGCTTTTACGTCACCGACAATGATTTTGGCCAGCGTAGATTTTCCCATACCATTTTGACCTACAAATGCCACTCGTTTACCGCGCTCTAGAGATAGACCTACATCTTCAAGAACCTTTTTATCACCGTAAGATTTACTGACATTTTCAATATCCAGTACTATTTTTCCAGGCTGGATAGAGGTCGCAAAGTTAATGTTCATCGCAGCGTTATCTGTTTGCTCTATCTCTACCACATCCATGCGGTCTAGCTTTTTAACTAGTGATTGTGCCATGGTTGCTTTACTAGCTTTGGCCTTAAATTTTTGAATGAGCTTCTCCGTACGTTCTATTTCCTTTTGCTGATTTTTAAAGGTAGCTTCTTGTTGCTCGCGCATTTCTGCTCTTAAGGCAAGGAATTTAGTATAAGGTTTAGGATAATCATAAATACGACCTAAGCTTATTTCTATCGTGCGGTTAGTCACGTTATCGAGAAACATTTTATCGTGACTTACAATTACTACAGCTCCTGGATAAGTCTGTAAAAAGGATTCTAACCATAGAATGGAATCTATGTCCAGGTGGTTAGTAGGCTCATCCAGTAATAGAATATCGTGTTTTTCTAGTAGTAATTTTGCCAGCTCAATTCTCATGCGCCATCCTCCAGATAGCTCATCAGTTAACTTATCAAATTGTTCTGGCTTGAACGCAAGTCCTTTTAAAATCTTTTCAGTTTCTCCTTTGTATTGATAACCACCTATTATTTCATATTCATGGTTGAGATCTCCTATATCTTCTATGAGTTTAGAATAGGACTCTGACTCATAATCAGTTCTAGTGGCTAACTCTTCATTTATTTGCTCGATTTGTGATTCTATGGTTCTCGCTTTCGCGAAAGCGGTATAAGCTTCTTCTAAAACAGTACGACCCTTTTCAAAATCAATATCTTGTCTCAAGAAACCTATGCTTATGTCTTTCTCTATCGCAATGTTACCTTGATCGTAGGCAACATCTCCTGAGATTACTTTGAGAAGTGTAGATTTTCCGGCACCATTTTTACCGATAAGTCCTACACGGTTCCCAGGATTGAGCCTGAAGGTTATCTCTTCAAATAACGGTTCTCCACCGAAACTAACATGTAAATCGTGAACGTTGAGCATAGTCGTTTTGTATCTTTGCAAAGATGTGTTTTTACAGACTATTACTAAAGTTTTATCATGCTAAAAGGAACTAAATTATACAGCATTTTTACAGGAACTTGTCCTGTATGTCAAAATGAATCTATGTATACGAGTAGTAATTTGTACAATCCTAAGAAAACACAGGAAATGAAAGAAAGATGTAGTCATTGTGACACAAAATATAAAATAGAACCTAGTTTTTTTTATGGGTCTATGTATGTGAGCTATGGAGTAGGCGTTGCCATTGCGATGGTAGCTTTTGCTGTAACTTACTTTCTTCTAGACCTTTCTAGATGGCATATTTTTCTGGTGATTTCTTTTATATCTATATTCAGCTTGCCTATTGTAATACGCATAAGTCGCAATATCTGGATCAATATTTT
>NZ_MAAX01000170.1:0-4911 GCF_002162835.1 Nonlabens dokdonensis | reverse complement strand
TTAGGAGTTAGGAGTTAGGAGTTAGGAGTTAGGAGTTAGGAGTTAGGAGTTAGGAGTTAGGAGTTAGGAGTTAGGAGTTAGGAAAATTTGAAATTCTTAATATAATTAGCAAGAAAAAGCCGGTCTCATTCCAAAAAATAATAAGCCATTATTTTGTCATTCCTGAACAGCGGTGAGCAATAATTTCAAATTATAAAGGCATAAAATAACTGAGACTTTTAATAATTGAATAGCTTTAGTTGTTGTTAAACCTATTGATATCGATTTCCTCATTGAGCGGTATGTCCTTATACATAGAATCAAATAACTGCTTTGCTGCCCATGGCGCCATAAGAACGGCTCGACTTCCCATACCATTAAATACGACATAATTGGGATAACTTTTATGTGAACCTACAAAAGGTCTTCGATCCTTAGTGGTAGGACGTATACCATGCTTATGATCTACTATTTCATAAGGCAACTTTAGGAAACGCTCTAGACGTGAAGTGAGAAAAGTTCTTGCATCTTGAGTAGGTATATCAGATAGATCGTCGCGATTGTAAGTAGCACCTACCCAAAATAGATCGTCAACATAAGGCATCAAGAAAACGGATGACTTAATGATGTAATCTAATTGTAATCCAGGAACTTTTATTGTCAATACCTCACCTTTATTTCCTTGAAGTGGAAGGTGACTAAAAAAAGGATTTGCTGTCATTTTAAAACCTTCAGAAAATATAATTTTAGAAGCTTGATAGTCTTTATAACAAACTAGATCCTTGGAATGAACTAGCTCATTGAAATCGAACTCTTCTTCTAGAAAACAGTTCATATTACCAAAAAACTGTATAGTCGCAGTCATATAATTTACGGTGTCTACCCAACCAGTTCCAGAAACTTTACCATAATTAAAAGGAGCGTCTATCGCAGTATTATCATAAGAAGAAATATCTTGAGACATAAATTCTTTCAATTCGGGACGTATAGATTTTTTTTGCCATGTTTTAACCTCACGTTCATCATGTAACCTTCTAAGTATATCAATGGGATGTAAAAAATTAGAGGAAACCTTTTCCTTTATCAAAGGATAAAAATGATTTAAATAATCTAATTGATCAGCAGCTTTCCAAACTGAGGTAAACCTTTTTAAAATAGTTGGGTTGTAAACTCCTGCAGCAACAGAAGAAGAGCCTTTCATTTTATCACCAACTATCAATACAGTTTTACCATTCAAGTGCCATTGCCAGGCAAGAGCACAACCAGCAATTCCTGATCCAACAATTATAATGTCAAACTTTGTTTTCAATATGTGTAGAGAAATAAATATAAAACTAAGATGAAAATAAATAAAAAAAGCTTCACGAAACGTGAAGCTTTTCTATATAAAACTTATAAGGAATTAGTAATTCCACATATCTAATTCAAAATTACGAATGATTTCTTTTAATCTATCAGATTCTAAAAGTTGCATCATTGAGTTGTCTGCAATATAACTATCAATAGTTCTATCACCTTGCACATTATCCATTTTGTAAATAAGTGCATTAAACCTTCTAGAATTTAAGATATGATCAAAAGAAATAGGTCTTGCAGAATTCAACGTATTAAACGCTTTGTTATTATGCAATAATTCTCTTGCATCTGGATAGTAGATCCAAAACAACTCTACACCTGTAGGGTCATCTGGGAAGTTTACATCCGGTGTTACTGGACAAATTCCCAATAATCTATACCTTAATTCACTTTGACGAGTGTCAAAATACCATAAACCACGGATTCTATATTCTTTCACATCATCAGCACCTATAGTTCTAGTCTCGATATATTCATCAAAACCTGGAATATTATAAGTTGTGTCGATATCTAATGGCTTTACACCTTCTTCTGGTATAACACCATTATCATTTAGAATATCAACACCTGCGTTAGTGATCTTTTGACTTTTTAAAGTGTTCTCAATATCTGAAAATTCACGTGCTTCATTGAAATAAGAGTCGCCGTACAAAGTAATATCACCAGACATTGCAGCGGCCGTTAATACGTGATACAATGACCTACGTTCTTTCCCAACATAATTAGTATCCACAGGATAATATAACGGGAAGTTTACACGCTCATCTAGATCGATAGTTTCCCATACGGTACGTTGCCATAAGATATCACGATCACCAACAAACCCATACGGTAATGGCTTATCGTTATCATTCTCTAATTGAGCTGACGTTTTAGTACCGAACTCAGCCGGACTTTTTGCATTAAGAATGTTGTTTTGAGCAAAAGCAGTTCCTGAAAGAACAACCGCTGCCAATAAAACTATGATCTTATTCATAATTTGAATTTATAATATTAATTAGTCTGTAATTTCTACAGTAACATCAGAGACACTTTTTACGTTGACTCCTGGTAACACAGCTTTGATATTTGCAAATTGAACTAAATCACCCTTACGAGCTCTTTTAAGTGCATTTTGCGCAGTACCATTTAACTTAGTTCCAGACACTGGAATGGACGGTTGACCTGGGACTTTAAATAAGAATCCAGTAACTCTAGGAGTTAAATCAAAATCAAAATCTAAGAACTCTGCAGAAACAGTTGAGATAGCAAGATTAGAACGTGTCTTACGTACATTTTCATATGCCTTACTTACCATACCAGTAGGACGAGGTAAGTTCTTAATACGGAATTCCTTAGAATCTGAAACAGTTTCACCTGTAGAAAGTTTAGCAGTAACATTAATCTTCACTGTTTTACCTGAACCAGGACTCATTACATAGCTATCACCAGATTTTCTCTTTAGACCAGGTGCGCTCGCATTAACATTGTTTCCAGATACACCTGCAAAAGAAATCGTCATTGGGTTAGGAACACCACGATAAACTACATTCATCTTATCTGCAGCAATAGTCGCAGAATTAGGCTTAGGAATAGTTGCAAATGATTGCTCTACTTTCACTTCTTTCTCTTCACCATCCTCATCAAAATATAAAGCTCCAGTAATTTTGTGATCTCCAGGAGAACCTGCTCCTACTTTTAATACAATACGACCAGCTTCAATAGTATACTGATTATCGTTCAGTTTTCTACCATCTAATTTTAAATCAACTCGTTTAGGTTGTAGGGTTGCATCTTTACGACCTAATACTATCTGACCATCAAAAGTTTCCCCATTATAATATGCAGATTTAGGAGATTCCATAAGTGTAGTATAGTTATCCATACTAACTTCACTTTTCAACTGGCCAGCAAGTAACGTACTTAAAACCTCGGCTTCCGTGTTCTTTACCTCACTTTGTAAAAGTGTAATTTTTGCGATCGAGGCGATTAAAGGATATCCTTTGTAATTGTAGTCTAAATAAGACATTGTTACACCTTCACGATTAGTTACATCTTCTGGTGTAAACTTTTTATCTAACTCAGATTTCAATGTAGGATTATCATCAACCACAGCTTGCATATCGCTACGGTATTTGTTCATTTCATCTAAAAACTTTTGACCATCAGAAGTCACTTTTCCTCCTTCTAAAAATCTTACATCTAAGTAATCACCTTTGTCCATTACTGCATAATCGTTAGGATCTGCAACGGTACCTTCCATATCATTTTTCAACTCTTCTAGATAGTTGAAATAATCCTTAGAAATTTTATCTACTTGCTCTGCTTTAACTTTTAATGGAGCATACTTTTCAGGTTGATCTGCTGCTAATTGATCAAGACCAGCCATAGCTGCTTGATTTTTTGCAGTAGCCACCTGATTACTTTCTTCTATACTAACATTTAAAAGTCCGAAAGCATTTAGCACTTCCTTACTCATGTTTAACGCAAGCATCGCGATGAAAACCAGATACATCAGGTTAATCATCTTCTGCCTTGGGGACTGTTTTCCTCCTGCCATAATATTCTAATTAGTTTGTTATTATATTAATTTAAAAATCAACTAATTATCCTTTCATAGCTCCTAACATGTTACCATACACGCCGTTAAGAGAAGATAAGTTATTAGTAAGTCCTGCCATTTGTTCTTGAAGTTTAGTTGCATTATCTGCAATAGCTTCATTAGCTTGCGCTTGACGAGAAGAACTTTCTACTTGAATTTTGTATAGACTATTTAAAGATTCCATTTGAGCCGCTGCCAGAGCCATCTCTTCTGAGTATTTTTTAGTAGAAGACATAGCTTCTGCCGTAGGAGCTATACCTTTTGCAGCACCTTCAAAAGAACGTATGCTATCTCCTAAACTAGACATCAATTCACCGTCTAACTTTGCTTCTTTTAACATCTCATCTAATTTCTTAGAAAGAAGTCCTTGTGCATCTTGTGGAGCTTCTTTTTTACCTTTAGTGTTGTTAGCTAATTCTCCACCAGCTAATTCTGGGTATACTAATGACCAGTCCAATTCATCTTCTACAGGCTCAAAAGCTGATATGAAGAAAATAACTGCTTCTGTAATCAATCCTATCATAAGAAGGTTATTTCCAGAAAATCCGTAACCGAAATCCCAGTGTAATATTTTGAAAAGTGCTCCAATGATTACTACCGAGGCTCCGATACCGTAAGCCATATTAAATAATTTCTTTGTTGCTTTAGACTGTGCCATTTTTTAAAAATTTAGTTAAGTTAATTTGTTTTTTGTTGGATATTTTAATTGGTCGCCGCGTTAAGAGTAACGTCTGTTCCCATATAAGATTGTACAGTACGGAAACCGATATAACTTCTCGCACTATCTTGATATTCATAGTCGCGCGTTCCTACTTGCAGGAAGTAAGAAACATCTTTCCATGATCCACCACGTACACCTTTACGTTTATTATTTGCATCATTTACTACTGGACTCATGGAAGACATCATTTCATAAGCTCCAGCTTCATAAGATGAATTCACCCATTCTGCCACGTTACCTGCCATGTTATATAAGTTATACTCATTAGGCTCAT
>NZ_MAAX01000072.1 GCF_002162835.1 Nonlabens dokdonensis | reverse complement strand
CAATTATCAAGTAAGCTTTGCTTAATAGGGCTAGTAAAATTTACTAGCCCTATTTTATACCATTTTAACTGAAGTACCCATGAGGTATTAAAATCTACCTTTTATATGAAAAGGGGTTCTCAATAAAATTAGATTTTAAAAAAGGTCAACCACGAATCTGGTTGACCTTTTTTTATTGGCAATTGCCAGTCAAAACCCTCCTTTTTCATTCTAAATTTTCAAGACTTCAAAATGTGAGATTTGTTGATTTTTTCATCCTTTTCGACTATCCCTTCAAATTAAAAACAAACTTCAAAAAAACCGAGTGTGTATTTCTGTTATCAGGACATTTTACACGGTTTTTTTCTTACTCATCTGGTTCGAATTTCAATAAATTTGTGTCATCAAATTGGAAACTAACTTATTTCCAACTTCCTAAAGAAATAATAATTTATCTTTGATTTCGTTATTTCCATAGTATAACAAGTAACCACTAAATAATTATCGCATGCCTGAACTCCATAATTTATTAGGATTATTTGGAATATTTGGATTAGTTCATGGTGTTATCTTTGGTGTTATATTGATTTATTTTTCTTCCAAAAGAAAGCCTTCTCTATTGCTTGGAGTTTTTCTTGCTTTATTTGGCGTCTCATTACTTTTCAATATTTTAGATCATTACGGCATAATACAAAGTCATACGGAATTATACCTATTGCCAATACGCTTTTGGTTTTTAGCATACCCTATTCTCTATTTATATATAAAAGGTTTAATGATGCAACTATCGTTCAAAAAAGAACGAAAACATCTTTATCCCGGGGCGATCGAGTTTATTTTATTGAGTTTTTTATTTTTTTATATTCCGAATGAATCAAAAAAGGAATTTTATCTTTCTTACGGACGCTCCTACATCTTAGCCGCAAATATTTTTACCGCATTCTATTTAATTAAAATTCTAGCTTTAATTAAAGGGAATATTAAAAGAGTTAATGAATACCACTCTACTTTAGATGATAAATTATTAGCCTGGGTCAAACCTATTATATTTGCATTTTTAACAATTATCCTATTTGATTTTGTAATACTTGCCATACAATCACTTGACTTAAAATACCTACATGACACACTTGAGACAATTTATATAATCCAAAGTGGACTATACACTGTATTCATTTATTGGTTAGCCTTCTTTGGAATGAAACAACACTATATTTCTACCGGTAAGGAAATGGCTTCCCTTACCAGCGCTTTACAGACCTCTCGGGCCTCTGCTAGAGACACGAACAAAGAAGATTATGATACTATTTTCCTTCAGATTACAAACTACATGGATGAATCTAAATGTTATACAAATGATGAATTAACCATAATAGATTTAGCCAACGCCATAGGTTTGCATTATCGTAAAATATCTCAGGTAATTAATGACCAGGCTAATTGCACATTCAATAATTTCATTAATCAATACCGAGTGGATGAGGCAAAGCGCATAATGAGTGATCCGGAAAGAATTGGAAAATTAACTTTGGAGGTTGTTGGACAAGAGGTAGGTTTTAAATCTAACAGTTCATTATATACTGCTTTCAGGAAATTCGAAGGTAAAACTCCATCCAATTTTATGAAACCAAGCAAGTAACCATTTAGCAATACCGTTTATTCAACTCTTGACTAAGACTTTGGGATATTTAGGTTTGCTCAAAATTGAACACCAGGTTAGCGCAAAAATGAAATCACCCTTTAAACCAAGTTTAATTTTATATTAATTCCCGCAATGAATAATTTATAGGATTTAATTTTCTGTAGATTTCCTTTTTCTGAAGATAATACTGATTTTTCTCGCATTCCTAACGATATACATTCCCTATTTTTGACCCTGTTATTCCACTATCGGAATAAGCGGAAACCTATTTCGCGCCACACACAAACTACATCCATTTTAAAATGAAGTTTATTAACAGTGTAGCTCGAATTAATTTCACAAGCATAGCCACTGAGGCTTATAGTATTCTTCTAAAACTATGAGAATACTTTAGTAAACAAGATTAAAACCACAATTCACGATAAAGCCTTACAATTACGGCTAAGCCTAATTGTAAATAAATAGAGATATGGGCTGGGGGAGAACTGACTAAGTATGGTAGTTAAAGTTTTTTAGTTTAGGTAATTAAAATTGCAATAACGAAATACAGTTCTCCCTCTTTCTATTTAAAACTAGGCAAAAAAGCCTCTCCCCCCATTAACAAGTAAGAATATCAACTCTGAGTCGCTCAGCCTTTTCACCCACTCGATCCCTGTCACTCGCTTCACACTCTAGGGATTACGCTGTGTAAATTTCGCTTATTTACACATCCCGCATAATCTATTTCAAAAGAAATTTTCTTGAGATTTCGCTTATCTACAGGTATTCGCCTGATTTAGAGATAAGGCCAACAGTGATTGTTCAATATATTTGGAATCATCTTTAATATCGGGGTATTAAATACTCGAGTAATCTAAAACCTTAAACTATGATTAAAACGTTACGACGGCTAATTACCGTTCTTTCTGTTTTCGCATATTCTTTGCTTTCCGCACAGGGGACATGCAGCTATTCAGAAAACTCCTTTGGTAATGAAAACACCAACTATGTGGAATTTAACAGTTTCGATTGTGTGGATACAGTCACCAATTCCTTTATTACGGAGGCTATTATTGACCTCGACCTTACAGCTTCTACCTGGGCTTGTACTAGTTGGTATTCTTATAGCTTGGAAGTTAATGGATCAGTTGTAGCTGAAGATTTATGCGAAATTGCAAGTACTGATTTAACTGCATATGGTGTAGATATTAACAACCTTACAAGTGTAAAGATTTTTACTGTAAATGAAGATGCTGGGCCAGATAATACTACGATCGATGTTACATTAGATCTTACCTACATCATTACAACTTGCCCTCCTCCTTCTGGAGTTTCAATTTCAAACATTAATCCTACAACAGCTAATGTCAGTTGGTCTTCAAATGGTTCTGAAACTCTTTGGAATATTGAGGTGGTTAACTTAACTGCTGGAGATACTGCAACAGGTGTTGCTACGTATTCTGGGGTTACTGTAAATCCTTATGGTATAACTTCATTGTTACCTGAGAACGAGTATGCGGTTTACTTGCAGTCTGATTGTGGTGTATTTAATACAGAACCACTAAGTGGCTGGTCTAATGTCAGTAACTTTACGACACCTCCTACATGTTTGCCATTAGGAGCTATTTCTATTGATTCTGTTACTGATACTCAAGTTGAGCTTTCATGGGCTCAGGCTGGTTCTGAGTTTGTTTGGGATATTGAGTTAATCAATACTTCAATTGTTCCTGCTGATACATTTAGCTTTATACCAAACAATGCTGGTCTTACTACAAATGCGCCAACATTGACTTCTTTGGTTCCTGAAAGCGACTACGAATTCATCGTTAGAGCGAATTGTGGTATTATTGATGGACCAAGTGTATGGACTTCAGTATATAGTTTCACAACTTTACCTACTTGTCAAGCTCCTATAGATTTAGTATTAGGTGCTTATTCAAATAATGAAATTACATTCTCATGGACTT
>NZ_MAAX01000081.1 GCF_002162835.1 Nonlabens dokdonensis | reverse complement strand
CATAAATAAAATTTAACTTACCAGTCAAATTATTAAATTCAAATAACATCATTTTACCTAAGTCAGGAAAAACACCAGCAATAAGTTCATTATTTGGAGACGCTTGCATCGCACCATAATTATTAAAATTACCGTCTATTAAACTTAATCCGGTTTGTGATCTAACAGGTACATTAGACACTCCTGCTGGTGAGACTAGAAAAGAGCTGAAAGTACCGTTACCTTGACATATGACCCAGATATCTCTTCCATTTTCATGTTGAGCGGTGGTCATTTGCTGTCCTACTCTATTCAGTAATACCGTGTGGGCGCTATCTATTAAAATACCGCCTAATCCGTTATCTAGTGTCATGTCTACAATCACATAACTTAATCGCATCATTAATCCATCTTGAATGGTTACAAAGATGTAATATTGATTTTCATTTGCTGGATTACGTGTCACAACTTGCTGTGACTCTCTAAATGCATATTCTAAAGTAGGTGTATTTAACAGATTTTGATGAAATTTATTTTTAAAAACCCTTCCATCTGTATAAAATAATAGATTCCCAACGGAGTCATTTACCACAGCAATATTATCAGGACCTTCTATTTGACCAAATGCTATGCGTCTCTCAATTACATTGTCATCTAAAGAGGTCAACGTCCCACCATCAAAGTTAACACCTGCATATACTCCAAAGTACCAGTTGTCCCTTTCTGCCTGTCCCATTGTTTTAAAAACCACAAGAAACAGTAGAAGAGAAAATACATATGATATATTCAGATTGATCTTCATTGGTAATTAATTAATGTATCTCACACTTTTTATCATTTAATTAATACAATTTAGGTAAGGCGGCAACTAATTTTTATAAATTAATCTTAAAATTAATTGAAAGGCGCTGAGGTAATCATTTATGTAACTACAGGACGTCTTACGTTTTCAAATATGTAAATTTTAAGTTTTAAAAAGTCATTATCTTAATGCTTCGTAAGTCAAGTTCCATATTTCTTATCTAACAAAATCCATAAATATACTGCTATTCATTATATTGCTAGATTAAAATACGACTATGAAATTTGCCATCATTAGAGAGAGAAAGAATCCACCGGATAGAAGAGTGGTTTTTACTCCAGAGCAATTAAACCGTTTGAATCTCGCTTTCGCGAAAGCGGAATTTATAGTAGAATCCTCACCTATAAGAATTTTTACAGATGAGCAGTATGCCTCACATGGTATTACCGTTACAGATGATGTGTCTGATGCTGATGTACTCATAGGCGTGAAAGAAGTACCTAAAGACGCTTTGATACCTAATAAGAAATACTTTTTCTTTTCTCATACTATCAAAAAACAACCCTATAACCAGAAACTTCTGCGAGCCATTCTTGATAAAAAGATTGAGCTATATGATCATGAGACCATTGTAAAAAAGAATGGTGCTCGATTAATAGGATTTGGTAGATATGCTGGTATAGTAGGAGCTTATAACGGCTTTAGAGCACTAGGTTTAAGAGATGGTATCTTTGAACTTCCTAAAGTAGAAAGCTTGCCAGATTATCAGGCATTGCAATCTCAATTAAAACAAATTAAGGATAAACTACCTGCAATTCATATAGTAATGACAGGAAACGGTAAAGTTGCTGGTGGTATAAAAGAAATTCTAGATGTTTTAGAAATTAAACAATTAAAGCCTAAAGAATACCTGCAACTTGCCCAATTTCAAAATAAACAAACCACCTTTACCATTCTCGATGTAGAACATTATTACACTCGTAAAGATGGCTATAGACCTACTAAAACAGAGTGTTATAATAATCCTGAATTACTTGTTAGTGACTTTATGAAATATGCTCAAGTTACAGACATGCTTATAACCGGTCATTTTTATGGAAACGGTGCCCCTTATTTATTTACTAGAGAAGATGCAAAACATGAAGATTTTAAAATAAATCTAGTTGCAGATGTAAGTTGCGATATAGATGGCCCTATTGCGTCTACTCTCAGACCTAGTACTATTGAAGATCCTTTATATGGTTATGACGCTCAAGGCGAAAAAGAGGTCCCTTTCAAGACTCCTGGATCTATTACTGTCATGGCCGTAGATAATTTACCTTGTGAATTACCTAAGGATGCGAGTGAAGGTTTTGGTGAAATGTTTGAAAAGTCTGTAATTCCAGCTTTTTTTAATGGAGATAAAGATGGTATTCTAGAACGTGCACAAATGACAACAAGTGATGGTAACCTCACAGAAAGGTATACTTATTTACACGACTTTGTCTATGCTAACTAGCCTTAAGAAAAATTACAATATGACTACACATTTATTTAATAGTGTTAGATGTTATAGTATCCTGAGCATTATTATGTTGTGTAGCTTATCACTGCAAGCTCAATTTAATCCTAGCTTGATAGGTAATGCCTCATCAGTTGGGAACGATTGTTATCAAATTACACCTAATTTTAATAATCAGTCTGGTGCGATATGGTCTCCAGATCGCATAAACATGCGTCTCAATTTCATTATAGAATTTAGAATATTTCTAGGCACAAATGATGCAAATGGGGCAGATGGGCTCACTTTTGTAATGAAAAACTCTCCTAATCCAGTAATAGGTAATTTAGGTGGTGGAATGGGTTATGAAGGTATTTCAAATTCTTTTGCGATTGAATTTGATACATGGCAAAATGGTCAATTAGCAGATCCGTTTTTTGATCACATCGCAATGGTATCTGCAGGAGTTAATAACCATAATGCTGCTCAAAATCTTGCAGGACCTATTGTTGCTTCTCCTACATCAAACAATGTGGAAGATGGCATGGAGCACGATGTGAGAATTGAATGGGATGCCACGCTGCAAACCATGAGTATTTATTTTGATTGTAATTTAAGGTTAACTTATACAGGTGACTTAATTAATCAAGTATTTGCAGGAAGTACATTTTCTTATTTTGGATTCACTGGCTCAACTGGTGGCGCAGCAAATCTTCAACGCGTGTGTTTTGATTATATATCATTTGCAAATGATGTAGGTAGCTTAGATGATCAATCTATTTGTATAGGTGACACCGTATCAAATGTAGACGCAACTATAAATGGCGCTTCTAGTTATTTGTGGACGCCTGCTGTAGGAGTGAGCGACCCTAGTATTCCTAACCCAACTTTTACTCCTTTAACAACTACTACTTATAGTGTAAATATTACCAATAGATGTGGCGATGTAATTCAAGAAGATTTTACCATATCTGTAGGTTCAGAACCTACTGCAAATCCTGTGGCTAATTTTACTGTTTGTGATGATGCTACAAACGACGGGATTATTACTTATGACCTTTCACAATTAGATGCTACAGTTATAGGGAATCAAGATCCTAGATTGTTTACTGTTTCTTACTTTTCTTCTCAAATAGATGCAGATGCTGGAAATAATCCTTTACCTCAAAACTACTCAAATACACAATTATGTGAACGACTATATTCGCGAATAGAATCTGTTGCTAGTTCAAATTGTTATGCAACAACTGATTTTGAATTATGTGTATCTACTCAAGCCGTAGCAAATCCAGTAGCAGAGTACAGACTTTGTGATGATGTTTCAAATAATAATTCTGAAGTATTTGACCTGGTGTCTAGAAATCCTGAAGTACTGTTAGGACAATCTCCAGCCGATTTTAATATCGAATACTTTACTTCACAAGCAGAAGCAGATCAAGGAAGTGCCGGTGGAGCTACACCAGTTAATAATATGTACAGTAGCGGTGGACAGACCATGTATGTACGTATAGAAAATGTAGCAAACACAAATTGTTATGCCACGACCTTCTTCGACATCATTGTTGATGACCTTCCAGTAGCATCAACACCAGCTGATCTGGTAATTTGTGATGATATTTCTAATGATGGAACGGAAGACATAACTTTATCGCAGTTTGATACTGACGTTCTTAACGGACAGACCTCTCCTAATTTTGTGGTTTCTTACCATGCCACACAAGCTGATGCTGATAGCGGTACTCCTGAGTTAACAAGTCCTTTTACAATCACAACTGGAACGACTACTATTTTTGCAAGAATCGATAACAGTGATAATGAAACTTGTGCTAGTACTACTCCTATAAATATTGTACTTAATGAACAAGCAGTTGCAAATCCTGTTACCGAATATAGGATCTGTGACGATAGTACTAATGACGGCTTAGAAGATTTTGATTTGAGCACCGTAAATGCCGATGTTCTACTAGGTCAGAACCCTGCAAACTTCACCATTGAATACTTTACCTCACAAGCAGATGCTGATCTAGGAAGCGCTGGTGGCGCAACTCCTCTACCTACTATTTACAACAGCGGTTCTACAACACTATTTGTGAGAATAGAAACTAATTCTAACAGCAGTTGTTATGATACAGAGATGTTTGACATTTTTGTAGATCCATTGCCTAGAGCAGGAACTCCTACTGATATTATAGTATGTGATGATCCTTCAAATAATGGAACTGAAGACGTAGATCTTTCTCAGTTTGATATGACTATTTTAGACGGACAGACTAACCCTAGCTTTAATGTTACATATCACGCTTCTCAAGCAGATGCTGACAATAACGCTTCTCCATTAGCTAGCCCTTACACAGTAACTAGCAGCACGCCTAGTATTTTTGCTAGAGTTGATAATGCAGATAATGATACTTGTTACACTACAACAACATTCCGTTTTGTGATAAGTCCTACACCTACAGCAAACAGTGTTCAAAACATGATTACTTGTGACGATCCAGGAAACGATGGCTCAGAAATTTTTGATCTTACCATGGCAAATGCTCAGGTTCTAGGATCTCAAACAGCAAGCGATTTTACCATTACTTACCACACCACTTCAAATGGTGCAATGACAGGTATGGGAACAGATCAAATAACTAATGATACAGCTTACGCGAGTAGCACCACTACTCCAGAAACTATCTTTGTAAGAATAGAA
>NZ_MAAX01000108.1 GCF_002162835.1 Nonlabens dokdonensis | reverse complement strand
CCATAAGCAGCGCCGTTTCCCATACTGGTCGCAATATTTGCTCTAGAAATATCCATATCGGCAACCTTACTATTAAAGTTACCCATGTGTTGTGCGTTCATTACCAGAGCGGTGCACATTAAAATTGACGTGATGACCTTTTTCATTTTTCTTGATTTTGATCCAAATCTATCTGGAATAAAACCGTATTAATAGTTGAAATGAGTGAAAGACAGTTTTGAATGAGTGAAAGAAGTATGCTGGTGAGTTCGCTTTCGCGAAAGCGGAAAAAACACCATCTTAAATGCCTAAAACAAGCTATTTACAAAGAGTCATATATTTTTTAATGACTAAGTTTACACCGAAATGAAACATCTATTCTTATTTATTTTCCTACTGTTTTGTGTACAAATCAATTTTGCTCAAAACACTTCCAATCAGAAGTCTCGTACCTCTAGTACTAGTATGGTGTTAGAAGGTCGTGTGCTTACAGAGAGTGGAAAGCCTATTTCTGGGGTAAATATTGAAGGTAAAATGGGTAGATATACCACTACAGATGCTTTAGGGCGATTTACTTTACCTGCAAATATGGGTGAAGAAGTAACCATAAGAGGCCTTAATTTTGAAACGGTTTATTACCGCATCAATACTAGAAACGACATTGAAATACGTGTTCAAAATCAAGAAAAAGATGCCAAAGAGTTAAGTACTTTAAGCTATCAAGTGGCGATGGACAGTGCTCAAGAATACCTAAGAAAAGACGCAAAAAAAACTGCAGACTTCCTCATCGCTGCTCTTTCTAATAATCCTAAGTCCTTAACTAAAATTCAAGAGAGCGCAGCTTATGAAAAGTTAGGTGATTTGTACCTTTTTAATGAACAATACGATCTTGCTGTATCTAATTATAATCAAGCTGCTCAGCTTGTTTCTAATACAGAGCTTGTTGTAAAAAAGGCAGATGCCTTGCGATTAAATGGTAATTATCAAGAAGCGATCACTGCATATAAAAGTCTGGACTCACCTTCTAGTAAAAAGTCAAAATCATCAAATAATCAAAATACTGATGATTTAAATATAAGGCGATGGACCGGTTTAGGAGATGCATATGCCAAAACAAACCAAGGCGACCTAGCATTAGAAACCTATAAGAACGCCTTGCAACTTGCCCAAAAAGAGCAACGTACTCAACAGGTAACTACCATCAATTCTAAAATTGCTAAACTCTTAAATGATCTCGGTAGAGAAGATGATGCTGAGGTTTATTTTGATCAGGCAATAATTGAATCAAAGAAGGAAAGTCCTATTGTAAATGCACAAATACAGTCTCAAACAGCAGATTTTTATAACAGCAACTCCAGATTTGATGAAGAGATTGCTTTGCGTAAGAATAACATTAAGCTTCTAGATAGCATTAAGTCTAGGGAAAGAAGTGATGAAAATAAGGCAAAAAAGCAGTCAGGTACTAAAGGCTTTTTAAACTCTGTAGATAAGCAGCTGCAAGATGAGTCAGAGATAGTGGTGAATGATCTTGAAGAAGAAAGCTCTCTGGAAGAAGTAGTGGTTACTCCTACAGTAGAACCATTGAAAAATGAAGTGATTGATGGCCTTTCTAAACAAAAAGAACAACTCAAAATTGCTGAAGCTTTTAAAGCTCAAAATAAAATAAGTGATGCCATAACTTATTACGAGTCCAGTCTAGAAGAAGCAACCACAAATAATGATCTTGAAGTAAAAAAAGATGCTGCAAAAAACCTTTATGAGCTCAATAAAAAAGCCGGAAATACTAAAAAAGCATTGGATTACAATGAATTATACATCAACACAGTCGATGCCCTTTATCTAGAAAAAGAAAATGAGCTAGAAGCTACAGCAAGAAGAGCAAAAGAACTTGTAGCTAAACAGACTAGAATTTTAACTTTAGAAAAAGACCGAGAGCTTACAGAAAATAAGCTGGCATTAGTAAACACAGAGCGCGAGCTCACACAAGAAATGAACCAGCGCCAGCGATGGATCATTTATTCACTTGTAGCGCTTAGTTTACTGCTTCTTACACTTGCTTACTTTATGTATCGTAATAATAAACAGCAAAAGATCAACAACCATTTACTTGCTTTAAAATCATTACGCAGTCAGATGAATCCGCATTTTATATTTAATGCGCTCAATTCTGTAAACAACTATATCGCTCAAAATGATGAACGTGCTGCAAATAAATACCTTGCCGATTTCTCAAAACTCATGCGTAGTGTTTTAGAGAATAGTGAGTTAGACTTTATGCCGCTAGAGAAAGAGATTGATCTCTTAGGTTTGTATTTAAAACTAGAACACGAGCGATTCAAGGATAAATTTGATTATACCTTAGAAATTGATCCTTCATTGCGAGATACAAAATTGAAAGTACCGCCTATGTTGCTGCAACCTATCATTGAAAATGCCGTGTGGCATGGATTGCGTTATAAAGAAGAAAAAGGCTTTTTAGATGTTGCTTTCGCGAAAGCGGAAAAAGGAATCCAAGTCACCATAACAGATAACGGCATCGGGAGAGAAAAGTCCAAAGCCATAAAAACAGAACATCAAAAGAAACGCGATTCTAAAGGCTTGGGCAATATTAAAAACCGTGTGGCCTTATTAAATGAGTTGCACGATTGCGAGATAGATATCAAAGTTACTGATGCTGGATTGAGTCCTGATGTGGGGACTGAGGTTGTGGTTTTAATGAGGAATTAAGATGTGGACGACCGACTTGCAGTATATCTTTAAAAAGTTGTAGTTATGAAAACAATACAAATTATAATGGCTATTTTAAGTACGTCAATCCTCATGGGACAAAACGTGAGTGAAATAAACTCAGATTTAAAGATACCTGATTCCTTATCCCACAAATCTGAAATCCGTATTTATCAAGGTGGAGGCACCACTACTTACTCATCTGTATTTGTAATGTTCAAAGATGACTCTGATAAATGGTCTTCTCACTTTTATGAACATTTTAATGGTTTAGAACCTCAAGTCATAAAAAGGCAGTTGATACCTATAAGTGATTCTGATTTTGTGTTTCAAAATTTTATAAGAAGCTATGCTCTTGATTTACCGACAATGAGTAAAATAAATTGGAAACTAGAGAAAAGAAATGACATAATAATTGATGAAGGAATAGATAAGAGAGGAAAAGCTTTTAAAAAATACTACGCGTCAAGTACATTTTCAACTACGGTTGACGGAAAAATTTTTTATGTTCAGGTCAGAGCCCACAATCGGAACAATTCTTTTAGCTACAGTAGTCCAGATTACTATTTAGAAGAGTATCCAGAAGTAGATGAATTACAATTCATGTGTGAGATATTACAAATTGTCAGAGAAGAATTTAACATTTGGAAAACAGAATGAACCCATGAAACTAAACGCCATAATTGTAGAAGACGAGCAAATATCTAGAGATATCTTGAAGAACTATATTGCCAAATATTGCAAGGACGTTAGCGTATTGAATGAAGCGACTAATGTAGATGAGGCTTTTAAAATTCTTGAACATACTGAGGTGGATTTGGTTTTTCTAGATGTAGAAATGCCTTTTGGTACTGCGTTTGATTTGCTAGACAAATTACCTAATAGAACCTTTGAAACCGTTTTTGTTACTGCTTATGACCAGTATGCAAAAGATGCGCTTAATCAGCAGGCGGCTTATTATCTGACTAAGCCTATTGACATAGATGAGTTGATCAAAGCAGTAGAAATAGTACAAGCGATAAAAACACGAGAAAGTGAGGTGAACGTAGATTTAAGTATCAAAGAAGAAAACAGCTCACAACTTACTGATAAGATCACCATTCCTACTCAAGAAGGTTTTGAAGTCTTGCCTATCAAAGACATTATTTATTGTAGTGCAGACGATAATTACACACATATTTATCTAGAAAACGATACAAAACTGGTTTCTAAAACTTTGAAACATTTTGATGATATGTTATCTGATAAAGGTTTTGCGCGTATTCATAAATCTCATTTGATTAATGTTTCTCACGTCACGGCTTATAAAAAAGGAAAAGGCGGCAGTGTACTATTAGGAAAAGTAGAGTTGCCAGTTAGTCCAAGTAAGAAGTTGGGATTGTTTGAGTATTTTAGATAATCATTCCTAGAAATCTAGTAAATACACTTTTCTGTTAGCAACCTCGCTAGTTAAAGAATCAAGTGTTTGTACTTGTAAATTAGAATAAAGCACATGCTCACCAGGCTTTTCACTTACATTCAATAAATTTTTAGATTTTAAAACGTTGAGCATTTGTCTTGCTACTGCTGCTCCAGAGTCTATAATACGCACTCTGTTTGGTAACAATTCTTGTAACCGATCTTTAATATACGGATAGTGACTGCATCCCAAAACCAGATAATCTATTCCAGAAATCATGAACGGTTCTGTGATTTTAATAAGCAGGTCATACATTTCTTGAGAGTCTTTTTTCCCAGCTTCAATGAGCTCAACGATTCCTGTACCTACTATTTCAATGGTGTTCACATCTTGAGTAAACTCTTTTTGAGTTTTATTAAATAACTCACTAGATAAGGTTCCTTTAGTAGCAAGAATTCCTATCTTTTTTGTGTCGCTTTTGAGCGCCGCAGGCTTTATAGCTGGTTCTATCCCTATAAACGGTACATCATAATTAGCGCGCAAGTAACTAATCGCATTTGTAGTAGCGGTATTACAAGGCACTGCAATGATTTTACAGTTTTGGTTAAGTAAGTATTCAGTGTTTTTTACACATAGCGCAATGATTTCTTCTTTAGACTTACGCCCGTAAGGCGCGTGTTTCGAGTCGGCTAGGTAAATGGTATTTTCATGAGGTAACAGTTCTATTACCTCTTTCCACACGCTTGTGCCGCCTACTCCAGAGTCAAAAAAACCTATCGGATTCTTATTCATAGTTGTAAAAATAAGAGAAAAGGTGACTGCACTGCAATATGATTCTATTTATTCACATGCCTCAAGAGAGGTGATTTTTTATTCCGCTTTCGTACTGAAACAAGTTCAGCATAAACTTCTATTTTCAAAAAAGAAAATAGAAAGCGAGATCAACACTTACTTTAATGACAGCCACAATCTCCATCACCACAGTTTGAGGAGTTGTATTTACTAGGGAACAAGAATTTTCTAAACAACCAAACAAGTGCTGAAACAGCTATTAAAACTACTAATATCGTTTGTGCGATGTACATTATTTCAAAATTTGAAAAGCACCTAGTGCTGCAAAATAGGCAGCTGCGGTCATGAATAAAAATTGAATTGCTGGCCATTTCCAGCTATTGGTTTCTCGTTTTACGATAGCAAGCGTGCTCATACACTGCATAGCAAATGCATAGAAAAGCAGCAACGATATACCACTGGCAAAATTAAATAATGGGCCGCCTAAAATAGGATTAGTCTCTGCTGCCATACGATTTTTTATAGTTTGCTCTTCTTCACCATCGCTTTCTACACTATAAATGGTCGCAAGAGTACCTACAAAAACTTCACGAGCGGCAAAAGAACTTACAATAGCAATTCCTATTTTCCAATCATAACCTAATGGTCTTACCGCTGGCTCAATTCCTTTACCTATGTAACCTATAAAACTGTATTCTAGTTCATGAGAAGCGATTTTTTGATCGAGTTCTTCCTGACTTAAATTTTGACTGGCATATTTTTCTGTAACGATTTGCTCGGCTCCGTTGAACTGGTCGCCTACGCCGTAACTTGCAAGAATCCATAAAACGATAGAAATCGCCATGATTATTTTTCCTGCTCCTACTACAAAGCTTTTGGTTTTTTCTATAACAGTGATGGCTACATTTTTAAACATAGGCAGCTTATAAGCAGGCATTTCCATTACAAAAAATGCTTTGCGTTTTATAGGTAACACCTTATTCAATACCCAAGCAGAGAATATAGCCGCGCCAAAACCTAATAAGTACAATAACATTAAAGTAAGTCCTTGCATGTTAAATGCACCTCCTAAAATGCGCTCATCTGGAATTACTAATGCGATAATGATCAAGTAAACCGGCAATCGAGCAGAACATGTTGTAAAAGGAACTACCAGAATAGTGATCAATCGTTCTTTCCAGTCTTCAATATTTCTAGTCGCCATAACAGCCGGAATGGCACAAGCGGTCCCTGATACTAGTGGCACAACACTTTTACCACTTAAACCAAATCGTTTCATAATATGATCCATGAGAAAAACCACGCGACTCATATAACCACTTTCTTCGAGTATAGCTATAAACAGAAATAAGAAAGCGATTTGAGGAATAAAAATAACGATGCCACCTAAGCCCGGAATAATACCTTCTGCAAACAAATCTGTAAATGGTCCTGCTGGGAATGTACTATTGATCCAAGAGCTTATACTAGCAAATGTCCCATCTATCCAGTCCATAGGATAGGTGCTCCAGTCATAAATGGCCTGAAAAATAAGTAGGAGGATAAAAAAGAATATTAAATAACCCCAGACTTTATGAAGTAAAATACGATCCAGTCTTGATCTTAAATCTTTTGCATTTACTTTATCAACAGTTAGGACTTTTTTAAGCAGACCGTTTATGAACTGATAGCGCACCACGGTTTCTTTGTGTTGCATTTTCTTAAGATCGGCCTCAGACTTTATATCAAACTTGTGCTTTTTTAAGTCTTCTATATCTCTATTGCGGTCTAGTTTCCCAAAGTTTACATCTTGGGTGATCACCAGCCATAATTTGTAAACCAGCTGATTAGGATATGTATTTCTAAGTGTATTGAAATATTCTGTATCGATGACAGAAGCATTCATACAAGGCTCTGTTGTGAGTTGTTTGTAATTTGCAATCGCTTTTTTTAACTCATCAATTCCTTGGTTTTTGCGAGCACTTACTAGAACAACACTTGTATTGAGTTCTTTTTGCATCAAATCAATATCAAGAGAGATCGCTTTGCGCTCCATACGATCTGCCATATTGATGACTAGAATGGTAGGAATTTCAAGATCTTTAATCTGAGTAAAAACAAGAAGATTTCTTTTTAGATTCTCAATGTCAGACACCACTACGGCAACATCTGGAAAGTCCTTTGAATTTCTATTGAGAAGTGTTTCTACCACTATACTCTCATCTATCGAGGTAGTATTTAAACTATACGTACCAGGTAAATCTAGAATATGAGCTTTAAGACTGCGGTCTATTTTACAAACGCCTTCTTTTTTCTCTACCGTAATACCTGGATAGTTTCCTACTTGCTGGTTTAAACCAGTAAGTCTATTAAAAAGCGATGTTTTACCAGTATTAGGGTTACCGATTAGAGAAACATTAATTGATTTACCCATGACGTTCCACGCTTATTTTTACTGCTGTTTCTCTTCTTATGGCTAGATGTGTCCCGTTTATATCTAGATAAATAGGATCTTTAAATGGAGCAGATTGCATCATGGTAACACGATTACCAGGTAAACACCCCATTTCTAATAATTTTAAAGGAACATCGATTTCATCAAATTCTTTGATAATAGCTGTTTCCCCACGTTTAAGATGTGCAATGGTGTTACTCATTCTTATTTAGAATAAATTTGAATAAGCAAAAGTAAGCCATGATTATGGTTTGGTAAAATATATGTTGTTAAAGAAGTATGAAGGTTGATCTATCTCGCTTTCACGAAAGAGGAATCAACAAACAACATATTAAAATAAAGAAGCCTCTATTGCAAAATAATAGAGGCTTCAGAAAATATATTGTTCTAATTTATAGGTATTTGGTGTATTTCAGTTTGCCCGCCATGAGAAACGTGCATTACATAAGTACCAGTTGTTAAATGAGAAATATCGAATGATGTCCCTAACTCATGATGAGAAATGTTCAAAACCTGATTACCGCTAAAGTCATATAATTGAATACTCACAAAATAGGTACAATGGGTTGTTCCACCTACATCTGCAATGCCATCACTACATGCCTTGGTATAGAATGTCCATTGTGGATCTTGAATCATATCTATTGCAATAATGGTACTCGCTGGTACAGGAGAAATAATGAAATTGTTACTTACGATATTGCTTGAACTTGTGGAAGAGCAGTCGTTACCGCAACCGTCTATATCTTTTACAAATTCTACCCATTCTGACCATCCACAAGCATTTCTAGCTCTAACTTGAAATCTAAATAGTTCATTACAATTAGGGTAAATGCCTACGGTATTATCTCTTCCTGTTCTTTGATCTCCATCCCAGTAAGCTATAGATGTGGGTAATTTTTGCATTTCAATTTCATCCACTAAATCAAATCGTTCTATCCCATCTATTCTTAATGCTACCAGATCACAAAAATTATTAGGTGGATAAAGAGATAAAAATGTACTTGAATCAATTTCAGTAACAAAGGCATTATCTAAATTAGGAGTACCCACATGAATTTGACGACCGAATCCTTGTGAAGGACCTACGCTATTACTGATATTTACTTGTATATAGCCTACACCATTTGATAGGGCTTCTACCTGAGCAGAATATCCATTTTGAGAAACTATTCTTAAATTATCGCTATGTACAATATAAGTAGGAGCACTTGCCACTTTACACTCATCTTCAAATCCTATAGTTACAATATCACCTACACACATGGTGTCTGGACTAGAAAAGCTAGCAGTATCAATAGGGAAAACTGGTTCTAAAACATCTCCAACATCCAAGGCAAAATTACCTAGCAACCAATCTATACTTTTCTGATTAAAACTAACATGTTCCGTATTTAAACTCTCACCGTAATAACTGTCAAAAGGTGTTAGGGTATTTGACTCGCAAGTCAGATTAAAACTTAAAGGATTGCTCCAATCTTGATCTGGATTTAAATGAGCCATAGCTGAAAAAGTAGGTATGAATGAATTGATAGGGTTATTACCGTCGCTAAAACGGTATTCTCCGCTTGCATTTGCTCCAAATAAATGAAGTTGCGAGTAAAGAAAACCTTGAGCAGAAGGTAAAAGGGGAATGTGGTTAACTGTGTTAAATGGTGGTGGTCCACCTTCAACAGAACTTTGAATCTGACCTTGAACATCAAAGTAACCACCTGAAACATTATCCATGTTCCCTCTATTATTGAAGTTAGGCGCTTTAGTCACTTTTTCAGAAGAACGAATATTAGAAAATCTAGCGATTTTCTTATCAGAACTTCCTGATGAAGGCATAAAATGTGAATCTAAACTAGCTACTTGAACTCTAAATACTATATTTTCTATAGGTAAATCAATTTTAACTCTTGCATGAGCAGTTGCGTTAAAAACACGCTGGCTATCATTTCCAAAATGATAAGCTCGTTCATCTTCCACATAATCTGTTAGAGTACTACCAGATAAAGAACCATTTACTACGGCAAGATTAACAGTTTTTAAAGGAAAACCATTGGAACCTGAAACCCCATTGTTGAATTGGTTGTTATAGTGTATTTGAAAAAATCATCCCCATGATTTTGTGAAAAGCCTTGTGATATTGTTCTAGCATTGAGAAGTGATTGTTGAACTTGTGAATTACTAGGAACTTGCATGCCTAAAACATCTACCATTTTAGGTTGATGAAATTCTATTAATTGCTGCCTAGAGGCTGGGCTAGCAAGTTCTTCTTCATAAAATTCTTTTGCAGCAGCAGACTCGCCGCTCAATAAGTAAAGTAAAGCCTGATCTCCTAGAGGTATATTTGCTCCTAAATGTGGACTGTCAAAACTCACATAGTGAGATACATTGTGATCCCAAACGGCACTATTTCCTGTATCTTGTTCTTGCTTTTCCATATAAGAAAGCGCATATTTTGCGATTTGCCCACCCATACTTGGACCTATAAGTTTTATTTTTTTATCGCTTCCATTAGCAGCCAGTAAATCTCTGGTTTCCTGTCATAATTTAACTAATGCAAAGGCATTACTTTCTATATAATAAGCACCACCATCTATCTCTACTTCATCGAGAATAACTTCTGGAGTGTTTAAATCATCTGTCTTGTAAGTGGGAAAGTTAACGATGATCACGTCAAAGCCTCGTTCTCTTAAAGAATTTAATACATTTTGAGTAAACCCTAAATTATCTTGATAATTTTGCAAATCAACTATACTCCTATAATCATCACCGTTAAAGCTACCGTCACTATTCAAATTAACGCTCAGACAGTCAGCATCATTTTCACAATCACAATCTTCTATTTTACGTTTATCGCCTGGATCAAAGCCATCTAAAATGATAATAGGACTATTAACGACACCACTAGAGTTACTATTTGCAAAATAGGTGCGGTATTGAATTTTTGCTTTAATGGTTGGATCTCGATTAGGATCTGATGGATCATTATTATAGCCTTGAAAAGAAATATCAGCCTGTAAAGTATCATTTTTTGTAGTTCCTAATCCTTGTGTACCAGCGCACAGCAATCCGATACTCTTTTGTAGACCTTGCGTTTTCTTAAAATATAGCGTAGAATAAGTAGTAAGCGAACTGTTATCTTCATAAGTAACTTGATAAGTGGCAGTTTTAACACCACTAGTAGCATAAGGAACTGTAATATTTTGAGAAATAAGTTGTTGATTAGTAATTAACGTTCGGTTAACGCCATCACCAAAATCTGCGGATAAAGTCTTGATCTTTTGTTGCTGATTTTGAAACAAATAATTGATGTTGAGCTTATAGGTAACATTGTTTCCTTCCACTGCTTTTTTAAGCGGTGCAATAACTGTCGTATGCAAGGTATAAAATGGTGGTCTACCATTAATTTGAGAAAATCGCTTAGTGTCTTCATTATATAATAAACCACCTAAAGTCTCATTATCCATGTTATAATTTAGCAACTGAAAGTCCGTATTCAAAATACCTATAGGTACTATATTTTGAGCTTCTTGTTCTAGTTGCCCGTCCAGTTGATCTATGTTAACAAATAAATTTTTGTTACTCGCATTATGCATTTCTAATAACGCTTGTCTAAAATATTTGTAGTTTGCTGTGTTAAAACCTTCTTCTCTATTGAAATTGTATAGGTTAGCTAGTTGCATGGTACGCTCATATATTATACCGCTAGTCACAGTGCTCTGATTTACATTTTGCAAAGCGTCGTCAAGAGTAGCTTCTGGGTTTTGCGACATGACATTACTTAACGATAGCAATATCCAGATGCTTAGAATAATTTTTTTCATAAATTTGGAAGTTTAATAATTGATTGATGTTGATTATTAAAAATTATTTGACTTTGGTTCTAGGAGCATTATTTAATTAAATGTTGTATTTCTTAATGAATAACTTTCTAAGTCAAATCGACCTAACTCAACTTTTATAGTATCTAGAGGGTTAATAATATTAACTAATCTTGTTTCAAAAGTACCACTCCTTATATTTTCTTCGTCCTGTATAAAATTAATGTAAGATATTTCTACAGATCCTGAATTTGTGTAGGAAACATATCCTTCATAACTGTTAGTTTCATCATTCCAAATTCTACAATGAATATAGTTATTGTCGTTACCGTCTATTCCCGTTAATCCATTAGATTCACCAAGAGTATAGACACCTACACCATTTAGATTTAAATTTTCTAAGTGAATCAAAATGTTTGAAGTCCTATCACTTTTAAAATCTCTCGCATCTAGCTCTATATTAACATTTTCCGTTTGTCTTACTCTCATTCCTCTATTCGTACTGGTAAAATTTCCATTTCCATCTCTAGGTCTAAAAAACTTGCCATCGATCAAACAACCAAAGGTGTTTTCTCCTGTCATGGTTATGGGTGGTAATAAACTTTCTTGAGATGGTGCGTCGTCGCTGTCGCAGGCTGTGGCAAGTAATACTATGAGAAGTAGATAAATGGTTTTCATAATTTGAAATTTTATGTTTTCGCTAAAGCGCTCTGTTCAATCACTACTCTAAAAGTAAAACAATATTCTCTAATAAACTTGATAATTAGTCTTTTAACTGTTTTCTAATGTAAATTAAGATACGAGCTATTAACAATATTATGGATTTACGTAATTACTTAAAACCGGTTGCATTTTATAGTTAATCTCGATTTCGTTTACTACTTTTTTCAATGGAGCTATGACGGTAGTATGCAAGGTATAAAATGGTGGTCTACCATTAATTTGAGAAAATCGCTTAGTGTCTTCATTATATAATAAACCACCTAAAGTCTCATTATCCATGTTATAATTTAGCAACTGAAAGTCTGTATTCAAAATACCTATAGGTACTATATTTTGAGCTTCTTGTTCTAGTTGCCCGTCCAGTTGATCTAGATTAACAAATAAATTTTTGTTACTTGCGTTATGCATTTCCAGTAATGCCTGTTTGAAATATTTATAATTAGCGACATTAAAACCTTCTTCTCTATTGAAATTATAAAGATTGGCAAGTTGCATCGTACGCTCATAAATAATCCCACTGCTTACCGCAGATTGATTAACATTATTTAGAGCAACATCCAAAGTAGGATCTTGATTTTGAGCAACACCATTGCATAATGATAGTACTAATCCTACTATAAGAATTATTTTTTTCATAGATTTAATATGTTAAGTGATAAGGTTTCGTTAGTTGTTAAGCCTTCAAGGGCAGCCATTATTATGAGCAGCCTTTTAGTTAAAAGTGGTTTGTAATATTGTTATTGAGTTAATGTCAAATCGTCCTTTGTTAATTAAAACAGTGTCTTGTGGATTTAGAATGTTAGTCAACTTAGCATTAAAGGTTCCAGAGATGATATTACCGTTTACTGAATCTAAAAGCAGTTCCTCAATATAAATGTTTCCAGAATTGTCATAAGATGTGTAAAACGCCTGCTCATCAGTAAGAGGACTTTTGGTTGTACAATGAATGTAAGAATTGTTGTTACCATCTAAACTTCGTAAACCATTTGATGTGTTTACTTCATAAATACCTTCACCAGATAATAGTAAATCCTCAACATGAATTATGAAGGTTCTAGCAACATTAGTTTTGAAATCATGGCTTTCAAACTCTATATTATTTGTTTCAGATCGCAAAACCCTCAAACCTCTATTTGCTATATTAATTGAGGTGTTCCCATCCCTAGGTCTAAAAAACTTGCCATCGATTAAACAACCAAATGTGTTTTCTCCTGTCATGGTAATGGGTGGTAATAAACTTTCTTGAGATGGTGCGTCGTCGCTGTCGCAGGCAATTAAAAGTATTGAGAATAGTATCAAACAGATTCCACATCGAGTGCGGAATGACAAGTGATCAAGGAGGTTTTTCATAATAAATGATTTAGAACTTTACAAAGATCTTCTGTCTAAATAAGTCTTTTGAATATAATAAAACTAAAACAATCCTTTCTCTGCCGTTTCAAAACCCTCGTCAACTAAGTGTTTACTTTTATCTAGTGCTGCATTTACGGCAAGAGCATCACACCTTTCATTTATGGGGTGATCGTTATGACCTTTAACCCATTGCATTTTAGGTTGTGTGCGATTGTAGATTTTAATAAACCGTTTCCAGAGATCTGGATTCTTCACGTTTTTCCACTTGCGTTTGATCCATCCTGCAATCCAGTTTTTATTTACCGCATCACTCACGTAACGGCTGTCAGTAAAAACAGTGATAGCAACTTCATGATCTGGTTTAATTTTTTCTAATGCTTCAATAACCGCTAGTAGTTCCATGCGATTGTTAGTCGTTTTACGATACCCTTGAGAAAATTCTTTTTTAAAATTTTTTCCCACCGCAATCATTACAATACCATAACCACCTGGTCCAGGATTACCTCTAGAAGAACCGTCTGTATAAATATGTACTTGATCCATTATTTTAAAAGTTGAGCAATGACTGTAGGATAATGTTCATGTTCTAATTGATGAATTTTACTCGCGAGATCTTCGGCAGTATCATTTTCATCAATTTGACAAGTTGCTTGCTTAATGATCGCACCTTCATCATAATTTTCATTTACATAATGTATGGTAATACCGCTTTTTTGCTCTTTATTTTCAATAACTGATCGATGTACATTCATACCATACATTCCTTTACCACCATAATTAGGCAATAATGCAGGATGAATGTTAATAATTTTATTAGGATGGTCTTCAATTAAAAAACTTGGAATTTTCCATAGGAATCCTGCTAGAACGATCAAATCAGGCTGTTCTTGCTTTAAAATAGATTGTATTTGTCCCGCTTTCGCGAAAGCGTACCTATTAAAACTCATTGCTGGAATACCTGCTAGTCGTGCTCTTTCTAACACATGTGCTTGTGGTTTATTAGATAAAACTAAAGAAATTTGCACCTCATTAGAACTATTATATTTATCTATAATTGCTTGAGTATTAGTACCGTTACCGCTGGCTAAGATTACTATTTTCTTCATATAAATTAATGGCAAGCTTGTTGTAAAGCCTCGAGTGAGTTAGTTAATTAAATAAAATAAATGAAATTGCAAGTTAACTCAAATGACTAAAACGTGGTTTTAATCCAAAGTTTGTTATTTTTGCGATTCATTTAAAATTAAAACAAGATTATTATGTCAGACATTGCATCAAGAGTAAAAGCAATTATCGTAGACAAATTAGGTGTTGACGAGAACGAAGTTGTAACAGAAGCAAGCTTCACAAACGACTTAGGCGCAGATTCACTCGATACAGTTGAGTTGATCATGGAATTTGAAAAGGAATTTGATATCCAGATCCCAGATGATCAAGCAGAGAACATTGCAACTGTAGGTCAAGCTGTTTCGTACATAGAGGAAGCAAAAGCGTAATACTATTCTGAGCTTAAAAATATCTTAAGAATCATTATATTGATTTTTTAAAGGTATTTTTAAGCTCTTTAAGTATAAAGTAAAATTACATGGAATTAAAGCGAGTTGTCATTACAGGAATGGGTGCCCTTACTCCTATAGGGAATAACCTTGAGGAATATTGGGAAGCATTAAAAGCTGGTAAGAGTGGTTGTGCTCCTATCACATATTTTGATACAGAACATTTTAAGACAAAATTCGCTTGTGAGGTCAAAGACTTTAAAGTCACTGACTTTATAGACCGTAAGGAAGCTAGACGCATGGATCGATTTGCCCAGTACGCACTGGTTGCAGGTGATGAAGCGATAGCAGACTCTGGACTTGATATAGACGCCATCGATAAATTTAGAGTAGGTGTTATATGGGGTGCAGGAATAGGTGGTCTAGAAACTTTTCAGGAAGAGGTAAAATCATTTGCTGCTGGTAATGGTACGCCACGATTTAACCCTTTCTTTATACCTAAAATGATTGCAGACATCGCGCCAGCTCATATTTCTATCAAATATGGTTTTATGGGTCCTAATTACACGACCGTATCTGCTTGTGCTTCTAGTGCAAATGCGATGCTCGATGCTGTAAATTATATAAGATTAGGACATTGTGACGTTATAGTGACAGGTGGCTCTGAAGCTGCAGTTACTCAAGCAGGAATGGGTGGTTTTAATGCCATGCATGCTTTATCTACTCGCAATGAGAATCCAGAAACTGCAAGTCGCCCTTTTGATGCGACTCGTGACGGTTTTGTACTAGGAGAAGGTGCTGGAGCCTTAGTTCTAGAAGATTATGAATATGCAAAAGCTCGTGGAGCAAAAATCTATGCTGAGGTTATAGGTGGTGGCTTCTCAAGTGATGCATATCATATTACTGCGCCAGATCCTGAAGGTCGTGGTGTTATCGCAGTAATGAAAAATACATTACAAAACGCAGGTATTAATCCTGAAGATGTAGATCACATTAATACTCATGGAACTTCTACACCGCTAGGTGACGTTGCAGAGTTGAAAGCCATTAAAGCGGTTTTTGGTGATCATGCACCTAATATAAGTATCAATTCTACTAAGTCTATGACTGGTCACCTTTTAGGTGCTGCAGGTGCAATTGAGTCTATTGCAAGTGTTATGGCAATTAATGAAGGTATTGTGCCACCTACAATTAATCACAACACTGTAGATGAAAATATTGATCCTTCCTTAAGATTAATTCTCAATGAACCTGAAAAACGAGAAGTTAATGTTGCATTGAGTAACACTTTCGGTTTTGGTGGTCACAACTGTTGTATTGCTTTTAGAAAGATCTAATCAGGTCTTTTCCTATTTATGAATAGAATTCGCAAAATATTCAAATCTCGAAGTACTGTTCATACTAACGAGCAATTATTTAATGCTATAAAGTCTATTACTGGTTTAAAGCCTAAGGATATCTGCCTCTATGAAACAGCATTTACACACAAATCTATGGGGCTCAAAACTGACATGGGTTATGCTAAAAGTTATGAGCGATTAGAATTTTTAGGTGATGCTATCCTAGGAGCGGTTATTGCTGAGTATATTTTTAATGAAGTCCCTAGTGGCGATGAAGGCTATTTGACAAAAATGAGATCTAAAATTGTAAGTCGTGAGCACTTAAATGAGTTGGGTCAAGATTTTGGTCTCATAAAATATGCAAAAACTCAGGTGCCTACACGCAACTTTGGAGCAAATATTCATGGTAACTTATTTGAAGCTTTAGTAGGAGCTGTATATCTAGATAGAGGCTATGTAACATGCAAGAAGTTTATTTGCAAAAAAGTAGTAGAGCCATACGTAGATATTGAAAAGCTAGAAGGAAAGGTTATATCTTATAAAAGTTTACTTATCGAGTGGTGTCAAAAGCATAAAAAGAAATTTGACTACAACACTTACGAAGATTCTGGTGCAGACGATGTAAAACACTTCTCTGTAAAACTTACCATAGATAAAAAAGTAATTTCTAAAGCTAGAGCTACTTCAAAAAAGAAAGCTGAAGAAAAAGCAAGCAAAAGAGCTTACTTTGCTTTACAGGACAAATTTTAATTGCTCCATAAGAGACGTAATTCTCTAAATCAAACCTGACTTTTTGCGAAATCAGAAAATTAAAGTATAAACTACTATCGTTTTCGTAAATATTTACCTTTATTTAAAGTTAATGCGTAATGAGATTGCTTTGAGTATTCTTAAATTAGCAAGGTTAAAGAGGATAAAGAATGGCCATTCACAAACTAGCAGATTGGGAATTAGAAGACGAGCCATATATTTTAATTGCGATACATTCTACGCTAGAGCCATATAGAATGGCTTATCTTTTAAACAAGCATTTGCTTAAGAGTTTTAGTAGGTGTACAAAAGATCAAGATATAGTGGAGCCAGCTTACACCGCAAATTATCCTGTTTATAAATATTTTGACCAGGAACAAAATGCACCTCTTTATTTGATACCAAATAAATATTGGGGAACAGCAACTCATCAACCTATAACGTCTAGTTTGTTTGATAATAATGAGTCTATAAAAGTAAAAACTGTCCTAATCAAAGAATATGGTACTGTAGATTTTTTACTCAAAATCGAGAAAGAGGAAGATGTTTTTCCGCTTAAAAAAATGATAAATTCCATTGGGGAAATACCCCAAGTTATAAGTGTCTATCAAATAGATACCTTTAAAATTAAACAACAAGATTATTTAATATTTGAATAATGCCAAACACTAAAAAAACTAAAATCGTCGCGACATTAGGTCCGGCTACTTCAAAAAAAGAAGTATTGCTGGATATGATGAAAGCTGGCGTTAATGTATTTAGAATCAACTTCTCCCACGCAGATCATGACGCCGTTAAAGAACGCGTGCAAATGATACGCGACTTAAACAAGGAACATGGTTTTGCGACAGGAATTCTAGGAGATCTTCAAGGGCCTAAACTTAGGGTAGGTGTCATGAAAGAAGAAGTAGTCGTACAGCCTGGAGACCAAATTACTATTTCTACTGGTGAGCCGTTTAAAGGTACTGCAGAGCGTGTCTATATGAATTATGAGCACTTTCCTAGAGATGTTAAAGCAGGTGAGCGTATTCTTTTAGATGATGGGAAATTAATGTTTGAAGTAATCTCTACTGATGGAGAGAAAGACGTTGTTACTAAGGTAATTCAAGGTGGTCCATTACGCTCTAAAAAAGGAGTCAACTTACCTCAAACAAATATTTCTTTACCTGCCTTAACTGAGAAAGATGTAGTCGATGCAAAATTTGCTTGTGAGTTGCAAGTAGACTGGATGGCACTTTCATTTGTGCGTCATAGTAGAGACTTAATTGAATTGCAAGATTTAATTAAAGAACACTCAGAAAATAAAATACCGATCATTGCTAAAATCGAGAAGCCAGAAGCCGTAGAAAATATCGATAAGATAGTTGCTTATTGTGATGGACTTATGGTTGCTCGTGGTGATTTGGGTGTAGAAATCCCTGCACATGAAGTACCATTGATTCAAAAGCAATTAGTTCTTAAAGCAAAGAAAGCTCGTATTCCTGTTATCATCGCAACACAAATGATGGAAACAATGATTACCAGTCTTACTCCAACTAGAGCCGAAGTAAATGACGTTGCAAACTCCGTAATGGATGGAGCGGATGCTGTGATGCTTTCAGGAGAGACTTCTGTAGGACAGTATCCAGTTCAGGTGATAGAAAAAATGGCAAGTATTTGTAAAACAGTAGAGAATAGCAATTTGATATCAGTGCCTCACTCTGCACCGCATATTAAAACGAAGCGTTATATAACTAAATCTGTTTGTTACCACGCTGCAAAAATGGCCGATGAGATGAATGCTAAAGCCATCACAACCATGACTAATTCTGGTTACACAGCATTTCAAATAAGTGCCTGGAGACCAGACGCTCATATTCTTACTTTCACCAGTAATGAACGCATACTCACACAGTTAAGTTTACTCTGGGGAGTTAAGGCCTATTTGTACGATCGTTATGTAAGTACGGATGAGACAATTGAAGACGTAAATAAATTTGCTAGAGAAAAAAGATTTGTAGAAAAAGGAGATTTCTTGATCAACTTAGTTTCTATGCCAGTTGCAAACCACGGTATGGTAAATACCCTACGCGTCTCAGAGGTAGAATAACAAGCTACACGCTAATGAAAAAATAGAACCGTTTACATTCATTGTAAGCGGTTTTTTTATTTTAGACTCTAAGCGTAATATTCACTTTCAAAGGCAATAAAATGAGAAAGGTTACCAGTTCCATCATAAATAGGAAAACTGTGAATCTCGCAGCCATAACTAGTGCCATCTTTAGTATAATTTACTAGCCTACTATGAAAAGGTACTTCTTCATCAATAGCAATTTTTAATAAAAACTTACTATCCTCGTTTGTATCAACACCTTGCAATATGCTAGGTCTATTACCTACCATTTCTTCTGCAGTGTAACCAGTCATGTCATAAATATTTGAAGATGCAGCGCAAATAGTTAAGTCTTTATCTGCTATGACGATGCTGTAATTTTTAAAATGCGAAAACCCATCAATAAAGTATTTGAAATGCCAGTTGCATTCTTGAGCAATACAGTCTATATCTTCCATAAGATTTTTATCAAGATCCCAAAGTAGCTTCTTGACCATTTCCCAAGGTAATAATGGAGTAGACTTAAGTTCGTTATGAATAATGGTGAATTGAGAATCTTTTAACTGCATAATTCTCAAAGGTCTATAATTTGAAGTTTAATTTCAGCATAAGATTTGTTAATATTTTAGAACGAAAATCCTAATTGAACTTCAACAAAATCACTTTCTTCCTCTTCGCCAGTATTTAAATTACTAAGTGTAATGCCTAGTAGGCGTACGCTTTCGCGAAAACTTTCTTGCTCCATAAGCTCTATAGCAGTATTTAAAATTGTCTGCTTATCGCGTATGAAATATGGCAATGTTTTACTCCTAGTCTGCGTTTTAAAGTCTCGATATTTGATCTTAAGCGTGACTGTTTTCCCTGATACATCAGATTTTGCAATGCGTTTTTCAATCTCTTCAGCAATTTGAATCAGTCGCTCTTTCATGAAAACTTCGCTCGATATATTTTCAGAAAAAGTGCGTTCTGCGCCAAGAGATTTTCTTATTCGATCTGGTTTTACAGGACTTTTATGAATACCTCTTACAATTTTGTAATAATGACTACCACTTTTACCAAAGTTCTCTACTAAAAACTCTAGAGACTTTCTTTTCAGATCCTTTCCAGTAAATATGCCAAATTGATACATCTTCTCTGCAGTAACTTTCCCTATTCCATGAAATTTGCGGATTTCTAGTTCTTCTAGAAACTCAATAATCTCTTCGGGCACGATCGTTTTCTGGCCGTTAGGTTTGTTATAATCGCTAGCAATTTTGGCAATGAATTTATTCACTGATATTCCAGCGCTTGCTGTAATTCCTGTAGTCTCATAAATGCGTCTTCTTATTTCATATGCAATAATCGTTGCGCTTGGGAAATCATACTTATTCTCTGTGACATCTAGATAAGCTTCATCTAAGGAAAGCGGCTCTACAAGATCTGTATAATCATGAAAAATCTCTCTTATCTGCGCAGATACCTTTCGGTATCTATCAAATCTGGACTTAACAAAGATGAGATCTGGACACAAACGTTTTGCAGTAACACTAGGCATCGCACTGCGCACGCCGTATTTGCGAGCTTCATAACTAGCCGCTGCCACAACACCACGATCACTGCCGCCACCTACGGCAATAGGTTTGCCTCGCAAGTCTGGATCATCATGCTGCTCTACAGATGCATAAAACGCATCCATATCTACATGTATAATTTTTCTATCTGCCAGTTCATGCATGCTTCAAAATTACTACCTTTCACAAAGAAAACGATATACATTAACATACTTCTCAAATGGGTTTTACAGCAATAATCATTGGCGCAACAGGTTTAACAGGTGGCGTTTTATTAAATCAGTTATTAGAAAATTCTAGATATGATAAGGTAGTTACGCTTTCGCGAAAGCGAATTGAAAACAATCACCCAAAACATAAGAATTACATCGCAGATTTATTTGATCCTACAACTTATGAGGAACAATTAAAAGGCGATCATTTATTTATTTGTACAGGAACGACGCAAGCCAAAACACCTGATAAAGAAACCTATTATAAAATTGAACACGATTTACCACTACAAGTTGCTGAAGTGGCTTTAAAAAATGGTGTAGAAAAAGTAATTGCTATCTCTGCATTAGGTGCCAATCCTGATAGCCGCTTTATATACAATCGTGGCAAAGGAGCAATGGAACGAGACATAGAAGCATTAGGATTTACCGAATCCTACTTTGTACAGCCAGCTTTAATAGGTGGCACCAGAGAGGAAAAACGATCCTTTGAAAGTGCCTGGAAAAAGTTTCAAAAACTCATTGATCCACTACTAATAGGATTTCTGAAAAAATATCGTACCATAGAACCAAAAACAATCGCAAAAGCAATGATTTATATAGCTGTAAATGGATATGATAAAGTACGGATTGAGAGCGATGAATTAAAAGAGATCGCTATAAGTCACCAATCCTAGAAATTTGCCTAAGCGAATTATCTGGGATCTCATTAACATGATCGCATTTGTTATTAAAAACAAGATCTAGACGATGTCAACAAGAATAGTGAGCATATCAAATCTCAAAATTTTTATCTTCTATTAGTAGTATTTCCCTTCAGATGAAGGGAAAACAGGTTGGCGTCGACAGAGGCACCGCCGATGGAGCAACCAAAAGGGTTTGACGCCATGCTGAAAACCTATCAAAACAGATTTACAAAAGAAATAGCAGATCCCAGATGAATTTGGAATAAGCCGTTCGTACTTATTAAGATTATGAAACGTTAAATTTTGCGGGATGACAATCCTCACAAAATCATATCTTGCATAACAATTGAACAACCCATGACAGAAATAGAACGCAAATTCCTTCTCAAAACAATCGATTTCCTAAAAGACAAAACAGGAAAACGAATCACGCAAGGATATCTTACTACAGATCCTGAAAGAACTGTACGCGTGCGATTAAAAGGCGATCAAGGTTTCTTAACTATAAAAGGAAAATCAAACGACAGCGGTTTATCTCGTTATGAATGGGAAAAAGAAATTACTACTCAAGAAGCTGAGGAACTTCTGCAACTCTGTTTACCAGGTGTAATCGATAAAACCAGATATGAAATTCAAATAGAACAACATATTTGGGAAATAGATATCTTTCACGGAGAAAACAACGGCCTTAACCTGGCTGAGATCGAGTTGAAGTCTGAAGAAGAATCATTCTCGCTACCAGATTGGATCGGTCAAGAAGTAACAGGAGATAATCGTTATTATAATTCTTATATAAGTGAGAAGCCTTTTTGTGGGTGGTAAATATTTAATTACTTGGTCTTTTAAAAAAAGGAAATATCTGAAAAGTAATACCGGCTTGATGTCCTTTCTGTTCCCATTCTCCCGAGGCAGTAACGCCATTAGAATTTTCATAAGTAAACTCTCCAAAGTATATAGGAGTAAAAGAATACGAATAAAAAGCACCTAATCTCATTTTAGTCTTAGTAGGTAAATCATATTGTAAACCTAAGGCAAGACTTGGTCTTATTATGCGATTGCGGTCAACAGTATTTAATCTATAAGAATAACCATTTAATGAATTTGAACCACCTATACCTGACCTACCTTCGTCATCAAATAAAGTGAAATTAATCTGTGGAGCTATCATCCCATGTAAAGACTGGCTTTTGTTCAAGGCATAAAGAAATTGACTTTCAAAAATAAAATAAACAGTTCCATTACCAGTTAATCTTCTAGAAAAAACTTGTTCATCAAAATCTGGATCATTAATAGTATAATTAATAATATCTTTAGACCAATCAATAGAGATGTTGTAATTATAATTCCATTTTTTTTTAGTTGCTACATCATAACTTAATCCTAGCCTAAATGTCCTGTAATTTTTATGTTGCCAATCAAGAACAGCTGGCGTAAAGTCTCTTTCAAAACTATTGGTTTGTGAATAGTTTATTTTTACCCCTATATTTTCTATTAACGATCTTTCTTGCGCTTCTGAAAAAAAAGCAGCGAGTAATATACTCGCTGCAATTAGGTTTTTAATTTTGTGCATTTATTGTAACATTATTTTATCGGTTCTATTGACACTCCATCCGTGAATGGATTTAGTCATGAATTATAAGAATTTAATTAGTTTTTAAATTTAAATAGTTAATTTTTATAAACAATAAGTATAAGTACCCAATTTATTACTTACTCAAAAACCACATAAATACGCACATCATTTCCATCTTCATCAACTGCAGTAATTAATCGTTTTCCTTTTTTACCAGAAATGGCTAGTTCATGAAAGTTTTTAGTAGCTCCTAAAAACTCATTGTCTAGATACCAAAAAACCTCTGTGTCGCTTTTCTTATGAGCAATTTCAAAAATGGCGCTGTTTTGCTCGCCTTCCACATTTTTAGTTAAAGTAATTGTGGTATTGTGTTTTGGTTTTATAAAACGCATTACATCATCTGTGGAAGGCACACAATCTGCTCTGTAATCTGGTAATGGTTGGTAACTAGGGTTGGCTCTTGAATAATAGTAGGACATGACTGGCGGCAACGTGAACCACGACTGTGTAATTATTTGTGATGCTGGCTCGCAATCGGCATTTACTTGATAGGTTTTTGTAGCGTCTAGATTTATGGATTTATGGAACGGACACGAAGCGAATTTTTCCCCTATTGCTGGAATATATTGGTTGATAGGTTCACACAATGGTGTGGCGAGATAACCAGATTGCTTGCAGGTTTGAACTTCTAGCATATTGTCATAAGGTGGCGCAAACCATTGTTGCGTGGGTAATCGATTGAACAAATCAAAAAGTACTGGCGCGGCGCTGTCTATTCCCGTCATTTCGGCACGTCCTTCTCCGTCGGCATTTCCCGTCCAGACGCCTATGATGTATTTAGGTGTCACGCCTATCGCCCATGCATCGCGATTTCCAAAACTTGTTCCTGTCTTCCAGGCGATTTCTCTGTCTGGATTAAAGAAGTGCCAGATTTCTTCTCCTTCTGGTCTGTTTACCTTTTTCATCGCTTCAAATGTGTGGTAAATGCTTCCTGCACCATAGATGAATGGTTCTAATGACCAGCTTATTTCTTTATTGTTTGATGGTTGTTCCGCTTTCGCGAAAGCGAGATCCACACTATTATCGAGATAACTCAACCTATTCATAATATTAGGATCGTACTGACTGCTGTTTTCTGTATAAAGCTCTAAGGTTTTGGCCATTCCTAAATAGGCGCGGCTCATATCCCAAAGGCTGCTCTCGCCGCCACCAATAATCAGACTCAATCCGTAAGTTCCTGCGCCGCGATTGAGATGAGAAAGTTTTAAATCTTGTAACTTATTGTAAAATCGTGGTACAGTATGCTCTCGTAGCAGTCGCACTGCTGGAACATTTAAAGACCTGGATAAAGCTTGAGAAGCAGGAATTGCTCCTGTATATTTTTTATCATAATTCTCTGTAGAAAATCCGTCAATTATAGTAGGTGTGTCTTTTACTAAGCTATGAGGTAATAATTCACCATCATCCAGCATCGCAGCATATAAAAAAGGCTTCAAAACACTACCTGTAGAACGTGGCGCAGTGATAATATCTACATCTTTACTGTGTTCTCTGGTAGTAGGTGCGTTTCCTACGTAAGCAGCAACGGTTTGGGTTTCTACGTCCAGAACCAGCATGGCAAGATTGTTTACTCCGTTTTGTTGCAAGACTCTATGATGATTTTTTACAATACGGCTCACTGTTTCTTGCATCTCATAATCAATACTGGTGCGCAGTTTTTTGGTACCGTATTCCTTGTTAGCTCTTTGCAACAAATGCGGCGCCAGTTGCGGTACTCTAAAATCTTGAGTCGGTACGTTTTCAGAAATAGCGAGTTCGTAATCCATTTCTGTAATAATGTTTTCTTCTTTTAATTTAAGTAAGACTTGATCACGTTTTTCTTTAAGTAGACTTTCTCGCTTTCCAGGATAGACCAATCCTGGCGCATTAGGCAAAACGGCAAGCGTAGCACTTTCTGCCCAACTGAGTTCATGTGGTTTTCTTCCAAAATAACGCCACGCCGCCATATCCAGACCGATCACATTGCCGCCGTAAGGTGCATGACTAGCATAAAGTTCTAAAATCTCTTCTTTAGTAAGCCGAAACTCCAAACGTGTTGCCCAAATAAGCTCTATAAATTTCTCGTAGTATTTACGTTCTTTCTTACGTGCCAGCCGGATCACTTGTTGTGTAATCGTACTTCCTCCACGGACCACTTTTCCTGCCGAAATATTATCTACCAATGCCCTTCCTATAGAAACTGGATTGAATCCTGGATGACTGTAAAAATGTGCATCTTCATATTGCAACAAGCTTTGTTTGTACCGATATGGAACAGAATCTACCGCAGGAAAACGCCACTGTTCATCTCTAGCAATGTGTGCATCGAGCAGCCTGCCATCTTTACTTTCTATTACTGTAGAATAAGGAACATCAAATAATTTTTCTGGTAAACACACTGCATACCAAATGAGTAAAACCGTTAGGACGCTGAGTTTGATCTTATGTTTAAAAAGAAACTTTTTCACTGCTTGAATCTACGGATTCTTTAATTGTTTAAAACAGTTGGTTGCAATAATAATTGTCTTTTTTGAAAACTTCTTGCTCCTGTTACTTTTTCGCATTGCTCCAAAAAGTAACCAAAAAGATCTAGGCTATGGAACACCTGTCTAAAAATTTCATTCATTGCGCTAAAGAAAAATAAAACTATTTTGATTTTACAAACTGCTGAAAAACTAAATGTTTTTTTTGAAAACATCATCTTTTAAAAGCATCAACAATTTTTCTTTTTACCGCTTCACTCATTTCATTTTTAACGACAGACTTTCCAATACCTTTTTAAAACATTACTTGAAAAACAGGTAATCTTGGACAAATTATGCTGAATTGTCGAAGTGTAAAGAGATTTGGAATCGACAGCGACAAACAAAAAGGGTATAATGCAATACGGCTTATTCTTTAAATCAAGAATTCAGACCAGTTCAATCATCAAGAACAGATTTAGACAATGCCAATACAAACAGTTGGCATGTCAAACCTTATAAACTATGAAAATTCGAAGCATTTACCTTCAGAAGAAGGGAAAGAGATTTGGTAGTGACAGCGACAAATGAAAAGGGTTTGAAACGATGCTAATACTTTTCTGAAAAACAAAATTTTGAAATATTTCTAGCAGCGCAAACCCCTTATTTAATTCTTAAACGAATTAAATTTTCCCCTTTGAAATAAAGGGGAAAGCTTTTAGTTTGCGATTCAAAAAAAAGAATTGATAAAAATTATTCAGACTTAGAAGTTTTACTTTCATTAAAATATACAAAATAAATGACTCCTCTTATGATGATTTAATCATTGAAACAATCTTCTTTCCAACACTAGTTTTATCCTGTTCAAAAATAGGAGCTTCTAACCCAAATTCTTCTGCGGTTTTTTGATAATAAACTTTGCGGTTTGCATGAGGTTCACTGATGGCATGAATCACTGGAGCGTCGATTTTACCAGCAATCACGTTTTGGATGATTTTATTCACATGATCTCGTGATACAAGATTCACGGGCGCATCTGGATTTTTGATTCCGCTTTTACCAGCTAGCATTTTAATAGGATGGCGATCTTCTCCTATCAAACCACATGGTCTGATAATAGTAGATTTTTGTGCCATCTTTTGTATTCCTTCTTCGGCTGCGATGATTTTTTTACCACTGTTGCTGGTAGCGTTAGGAATAGAATGTTCGTCATAAGATGGAATGTCTTCTCGATCTTCAAAAATTGAAGTTGAAGAAATAAAAATGACATGAGGTATTTCATAGACCTGCACAAATCGCATCAACATTCTCATGCGGTAGGCAAAATTACTCTCTGGATTCTTACGCAATCCTGGTGGAATATCAATAACGAGTTTATCCAGATGTTCTAGAAAACCTTGTAAATCACCATAGATTTTATCTTCAGTAAGATCTATTTCAAAAGCTTGAATACCATTTTGCCTAAGCTTTTCTAATTTTTCTTGAGATCTAGACGTACCTCTTACTTGATAATTTTGCTTTTTTAACTTTAACGCAAGGTCGTAACCTAACCAGCCACAACCTAAGATACCGATTGTTTTCTTACTCTGCATTTGGCTCAGCTAGTTCGTAGGTTACCTCATCATTGGGTTGTCTGAAATCTTTTGATAGTTTTACCGTGCGTTTTCTCAACACAGCATCGTTTAATACAAAAGGCATTGACATATGATCTAAAGGTCTTTGTGAGACATTAAATTGCTCTTGTTCTAGTAGATCAAATGACGCTGCATAGATGATGATTTCAGGCTCTGTTGCCGCATCAAAAGTTAGTTCCATTTCTAGTGGTGCATTATTTTTCACGTAGTAGCTTAAGAATCGGTTGCCCCATCTGTTTGCAAAGGGCTTTTTAGGTTTACCGCTAGGCTCGATTTCTAATCCGTTTACCATTGCTTTTTCAAAAACATATTTAGAGTCTGCAAAAACTTCATATCTATGCACATCGCTCTCACTGGAGACCTTAAACTTAACTGTACGTAAATCATTTACTGTAGCATCTGCAACTAATTCCAGAGCTACTTCAGGTAAGTCTTGATAGATGGTTTTCGCCGCATAAGTGAATCCTGTTCCGTATTTTGAATCTATGGAGTTGGCATTTAATTCTTTGGCAAGTTGTGGTTTTTCGCCCAGTTTTTCCTTGGTCCAATCTGACAATGCACGATCATAGGTTGCCCATTGTGCGGTCTGGTCGTCTTGATTTTGAACGTAGATCAAGCTGGTAGGTTTGGGTTGGGTTTGTGAAAATTCCGCTTTCGCGAAAGCGAAACACAAACAAGTTATGGTAACCAATAAAGAAGCAAAAGATAGTAACCCTTTCTTGCGGTAATGTCCTAAAATAGGAACAAGCAAGCCGAATAATAGCGTGCTTAAAACGGCAGCAACAAAAAGAATACTCATACCCAAAGCCACTGGAAAGGCTTTTATAAATGGTGCGAAAACAAAAATCGCAGGAACAGCAAGGAGTAATAGTAAAACGTAGCTAGGTCGTTTATGATAAATATTGAGCCATAACATGATCAATCCAGCAAATAGCGGAATCAAAAAGAAACCTGCGCCGCCTAAATAAACATCTGGAATTAAACCACCATCGCCTACTGGAAAGGCTATTGCGACACTTATGATCCATAACAAGATCAAAGGTGCGACACTCAAACTAGCAATGCGATCGCGATGGTAAAATTTATGATACAAGAAAAAACAAATGGTGACAGCAGCAAAAGCAGATGCTGCAAGAAGCCAGTAACCGTTATAAGGAAAACCATGCAGCTGATCTATGTAAAATTCACCAGTCTGGATAGCTTCCCAACCGTATTTGCTCAATAAAAAACCGATAATTAAACTACCAAGGAATGGAATAAAACCACCGAATAAATATTTTGCAGTAATACGTCTTTTACGGATTCCTAAAATGATCAAAAATAAAAGCAATACACCACTAACTATGATCATGGCAGCCAGCCAGCTGAATGGAAAACTGACCATTTTAACTAATGGCAATGGAAAGTAAACCAGATCATCTCCTTGAGCTACCATCACTCGATCTGTCATATCCAGATTGCCGAAATGATTTAACAACGGCATTAAATATGAGCCTTGATGTGCTAGTGTATTGCGGTCTAATCGCTCATAGCTGTCCAGTTCCGTATGGTAATCATAATGATCTCCTATAAAAGCAAAGTTGAGACCGTTGATATCACCATCTTGTCTGAAAATAGTCAAGTCAGTATCGTTAGGAATCATTTTGTAGATGCTATAAGCGAGCGAATTTGCCACAGGATAATCTGTTCCAGCCGCCATGAACTCTTCCATTATTTTGCGGTTACCACCATTTGTTTCTACCAGGACATAACTTGGTCCACCGCTACCACGAGCTTCAAAATTGAGTACAAAACCTACGTTTTTTGCCCATGGATGTTTGTTTACAAAAAGGCTGGCGCCATTTAATCCTAGCTCCTCACCATCGGTAATGCAGATAATGATATCGTTTTTAGGAACTTTGTTTACAGCTAAGTAAGCTCTTACTCCTTCTAGAATTGTTGCCACACCACTACCAGCATCGCTTGCTCCTTTACTAGAATGCGGATCACTATCGTAATGTGTTAGTAATACCAAAGCTTTATTTCCGGACTCAGAACCTTTAATACGAGCGAGAATATTTTCTGGTTGAGACATGTTACCATTCCAGCTGATGTCATAACCTTTTTGAGTGGTGACATCCAGTCCCATTTTTTTAAGCTCTGTTTCAATGTATTTTTTTACATCATTATGAGCATCACTACCTATATAATGAGGTTGTAGAGAAATAGCTTTCACATGATCTAGTGCACGAGCTGTAGACCATTTAGTTTCTGGGACATGATCCTTCAAATCCGAAGAAGGTGTCTGGCTATGAAAAGCATACCAAATCATTACTATTAAAACTAGAAAAGATGCTGCCGAAGAAATGTGAGATTTAGGTCTCATGGTTTGGAGGTTTTATGGAAGATGGGAAAGTTAAACAAAATGAAGATGAAATAGAAATTGAACTTGAAGATGGAAAAATCACCAACTAATTGAGGACTGATTTTAAAAATGATAGGTTTAGATATATATTCCAGCACTGCAAAACCTTTCCGTCTTTGCCTCTACCGAGTCAAATCCACCTTTCCTTTTTTAAGGAAAGGAGTTTTTATTTTGATATCTAGTGAGCGCTTAGAAATTGATCACGAGAGAGATTCTAGCAAATCCTGCATTGAGTGCGGAATCTTCATTACAGATTTTACGACAGCAGCATTCTCAACTTCTCAATTAAAATCTTACCTTTGTAACTTACTAAAATCACAGCTTGAAACTCAATCCTAAAGACATAGAAACGGCTCAACTTCACAGTATTATGCTAGGAGCGGTGCAGCCGCGTCCTATCGCTTTTGCTAGTACAATAGATGAGAATGGAAAGGTGAATTTATCGCCATACTCTTTTTTTAATGTGTTTAGTGCAAATCCGCCAGTGATGATATTTTCTCCTGCTCGACGTGTGAGAAATAATACGGTAAAGCATACTTTATTGAATGCAAAAGCTACTGGAGAAGTGGTTATCAATATAGTAAATTACGACATCGTTCAACAAATGTCTTTGTCAAGCACTGAGTATGCCGAAGGTGTGAATGAGTTTGAAAAAGCTGGTCTTACTGCGATAGCAAGTGACATCGTCGCACCGCCAAGAGTAGGAGAAAGTCCAGTTCAATTTGAATGTAAAGTAAAAGATATCGTAGAGCTGGGTCAGGAAGGTGGCGCTGGTAACCTCATCATTTGTGAAGTGGTTATGGTTCATGTAAATGACAAGGTTCTTGATGCTGATCATAAGATCGATCCCTTTAAAATTGATACGGTAGCAAGAATGGGTGGCAACTGGTATTGTCGCTCTAAAGATGCGATGTTTGAGGTAGCAAAGCCGCTATCTACATTAGGTGTAGGCGTTGATGCGTTACCAGAACATGCTAGAAATAGCGATATACTTACAGGAAATGATCTTGGTAAGTTAGGAAATATTGAAAAGATCCCAGAGAAGGAAGAAGTGTTAGCTTTCGCGAAAGCGGAACAATTATTCAACCTCTCTACAACAGATAAACATAACGGAGCAAAAGAGCTCATCGCAAGAGGAGAAATCCTGAATGCGTGGAATTATTTATTATTATAGACTATGGAAGTACAAGGAAAAATTAAACTAATAGGAGAAACGAAAACTTACGGAGCAAACGGTTTCCAGAAACGCGAGCTTGTTGTAACTACTGAAGAGCAGTATCCGCAGCACTTGATGATCGAGTTTGTACAGGATAAAACGAGCTTGCTTGATGCATTCAACGTAGGCGAACCTGTAAAAATAGGAATCAACTTAAGAGGTCGTGAGTGGCAATCTCCACAAGGAGAGACGAAATACTTTAACTCTATCGCAGGATGGAGAATTGAAAAAGTAGGTGCAAGCGCACCAGCTGGAGCTCCAGAAGTACCACCATTTGATGAGTATGAACCAGTTTCTAACTCAAAGAATGAAGATCATGATGATTTGCCTTTCTAGGAATATTTTTTAGTAAAGAATTGTTAGTTACTAACTCGTCTTCGACAAGCTCAGACTGACAAAGATGAATATTTAAAGCAGCAAGTTTTCTTGCTGCTTTTTTGATAACTAGAAAACAGTAACTTTTTAAACATGCTTCAACTCAAACGCGTCACATCACAAAACAAAGATTTCCAGCAACTGGTGAAAGATCTCGATGCTTTTCTAGCTGTGACGGATGGTGACGAGCATGATTTCTATAACCAGTTTAATAAAATTGAAGGATTACAGTATGTAATAGTTGCCTATTTAAACGAGGTTGCAGTAGGTTGTGGCGCACTACGACCATTTGATAAAGAAACCATGGAAGTGAAACGCATGTTTACTTTAGTTGATTATCGAGGTAAAGGAATCGCATCACAAATTCTTACAGAACTAGAAAGTTGGTCTCTTGAGTTGGATTATAAAAAGTGTGTTTTAGAAACTGGAATACGCCAGGCTGAAGCGATTGCTCTTTACGAGAAAAATGGCTACAAATTGATTCCTTGTTATGGACCGTATTTGAATGTAGAGAATAGTAAATGCTTTGGCAAAGAATGGTAATATTACTTTAGTGTCTTTAAGGCACCTTTGTTTTGATAAGAGTTCTTAAAATAAAAATCCCGACTTTCTCAAGATCGGGATTTCGTTTTCAATAGGTTGGTCCTCAAACAAACTCAAAAAAAGCAATGATGAAATAAATTTAAATTTGAAGACCATTCAAATATTGTTAATTTTGAGGGCTTTTCCAAACATAATCTACTATTTCTCTTGTATTTACTAGACGAGTCTTTGTTTTTTCCTGACCCTAACGTTACTCCAGATCATGGACTTGCTGCCATAGGTGGTGATTTAAGTGTTGAACGGTTGTTACTGGCTTATAATTCAGGCTATTTTCCTTGGTACAATGATGGAGAGCCTATTTGCTGGTGGAGTCCAGATCCTCGTATGGTGTTTGATTTGAAATCTGACCGACCTATGCGTATAACTAAATCCATGAGGCAAAGCAAACGCAACCGAGGTTATGAGATAAGAGAAAATACTTGTTTTACTGATGTGATGAAACATTGTGGCATGGTAAAACGCAACGATCAAGATGGTACCTGGATTAATAAGGATATGCTTGATGCCTATTCAAAGCTTCATGAATTAGATCATGCAAAAAGTGTAGAGATTTTTAAAGACAATGAATTGGTCGGAGGATTATACGGTATTGATATTCCTGATAAAAAAATATTTTGTGGAGAAAGCATGTTTTCGCTAGCCACTGATGCCAGTAAAATAGCTTTTATGCATCTGGTAGAGAAGTTACAGCAACTCGATTACCATCTAATAGATGCACAAGTTTATAACGATCATCTAGCAAGCTTAGGTGGCGCAGAGATGGATCGAGAGGTGTTTCTAGATTATTTGAAGTAACGGTTCAATTTGAAACATTATCGAGCATAAAAAATCCCAACCATTGCTGATTGGGATTATGCTCCTCTTCTTGGGCTCGAACCAAGGACCCTCTGATTAACAGTCAGATGCTCTAACCAACTGAGCTAAAGAGGACTGTGATATACACAAACTCAAGCTATTTGCTTAAGCGATGGCAAATTTAATACGTTTTTTATTTATGGCAAACTTTTAAGAGAAAAATATTACTTAAAAATCATAAATTATCCGAATAGGGCTTTAAATAAGTCGTTTCCATTTGCATAGAGCATCAGTGATAACAATATTACTATTCCTATAATCTGTGCACGTTCTAAGAATTTATCTCCTGGTTTACGACCAGTAATGATTTCATATAGCAAAAACATAACGTGTCCACCATCCAAAGCTGGAATAGGCAGGATATTCATAATCGCTAGAATAAAAGAGATAAAAGCCGTAGTTGCCCAGAAAGCTGTCCAGTCAAAAGTATCTGGATATAACTTTGCAATCGTACCGAAACCACCCAGCTGGCTCGCACCTTTTGCCGTAAAAACATACTTAAACTGAACGATGTAGTCGTGCATGGTCCAGTAGCCTCTTGAAATACCTGCAGAAATACTTTCAGAAAAAGAGTATTGTTTGCGAGTAACCTGCGCATACTCCTTCTCAGTAGGCTTTTTGATAATTCCTAAAACCTTAGGCTCGTCCACTTCTTTGGTAAAGAAAAAGAATGACTTCTTTTCAATGGTAGAAAAAGTAACTTCTTTATTGTAACGCTCGCCATTGTATTCCCATACCACTTCAAACGGTTCTTCATGCTTCACTTTATGATTCATCGCATAACTATAGTCTGTATTATATTCAATAGGGTATCCAGCTACAGAGATAATTTTAGAACCATCTTTAACACCTATTTTATATGCTTTAGAATCTACAGCTACAGAATCTACAGTAAATGGTACTCGAGCTTCTAATGAAGTGGAAACTCCAGCCTCAAACATCTTGCTGCCTATATCTTCAGGAATTGTAACTTCTACTTGCTCACCATTTCTTAAAACAGTTACAGTTTCAATGTCTCTAAATATAAGTTTTTGATTTAATGATGGAGCAAAATCTATAGTGTCTTGATCTATTAGCAATATTTGATCTCCTTTTCTAAAACCTACATCTTCTAATGTTTCTGGAAATCCAAAACCGTATTTAAAGTCGGCACCGTTTGCTTCATTGGTACCGTTATAGGCAATAAGACCTATGTAAATCACAAAACCTAGAACTACATTTACAATCACACCACCTAACATAATAATCAAGCGCTGCCATGCTGGTTTAGATCTAAATTCCCATTCTTTAGGTTCTTGAGCCATTTGTTCTTTATCCATGCTCTCATCGATCATTCCAGAGATCTTCACATAACCACCTAGCGGTAACCATCCTATACCGTAAACGGTTTCTCCTATTTTCTTTTTGAAAAGAGAATATTTTATATCAAAGAATAGATAAAATTTTTCCACTCGTGTTTTAAAAAGTCTAGCAGGTATAAAATGCCCCAGCTCATGAAGAACAATAAGCAAGGAAAGACTCATTAAGAAATTTATAATTAGAACAACCGTAGGGTGCATATGTGTTTATTTTAAGAGTCGCAAAAATAGGTCATTCACGACAGTTTGCATAATAGGTTAAGAGTTTTACAACACGACCAGCTTCTCTGTAAAAATCCCCTTGCTAGTAGTAAGTTGAATTAGGTACATACCACTCATTTTTGGAGTTGAAAATATCATGTCAGAATAATTTGAAAGCTCAGGAAAGTGTTCCTCTATTAATCGTCCATTTAAATCGAATATTTTAACTTGATTCACCTCTATATTTGAGGAAGTTATTTGAAAAGAATCTTGTGCAGGATTAGGAGCTATTTGAAATTCCGCTTTCGCGAAAGCGGCACTAGTACCTAAGGTAGTGTTGTTATTTTTACTTATCGTTTCTACATCTGGATCGATCTCAATAGTTGCAGCAATAAAAGGAATACTCACATTAAAGTTCTCGTTATTATTATCAATAGGCAACATAAAGTGTTGCTCTTGACCGTTGATACCAGTAATTTTTATGGGAAGTTGCACTTCAAACAAATTGACCGAAGGATGGCTGGTGAACTGCTGGTAAACAATATTCACACCGTTAGGTTCTTGCCTCCATTCAATATGGTGTTCTGGATAGCCTTCTCCATAGATCCAATCGTTAAAAAACTCGGTCAAATTCTCGCCGCTCGTACTTTCGGCAATGGCCTTAAAGTCGGTAGTTACAGCGTAATCAAATGCCAGTTGTGGATCATCAAGATAATCTCTAAGTGTCTGATTAAAGTTCGTCTCACCTATTTTCTTGCGCAACATATGCAATACCATCGCTCCCTTGTTGTAAGAAAGATTATCATTAAAAACGCGTCCCACATTCAATGTGTCTTGAGCGGTTACATAAACACTACCGCTGGTAGGAGTTGTTGCTCGATTATTTGCATTTACGCGCCAGTTTTTAAAAGCAGCAGCACCGTCTAAATGCTCTACTGTCATTCCTGTCAGGTAGGTTGCAAAACTCTCATTGAGCCATATATCTTGCCAGCTACCGCATGTCACTTTGTTGCCAAACCACTGGTGTCCTAACTCGTGAGCGATCAATCCACGATTAAAACTTCCCATGAAGCTAATAGTCGTATGCTCCATGCCGCCGCCCCAACCGAATTGCGCATGACCATACTTTTCATTTCTAAACGGATACGGTCCAAAGCTACTTTCAAAGAAATTCATGATAGGAACGGTAACGGCAGTACTTGCCTGCGCGGTAACAAGATCTTCTGGATAAACATAATTATCTATAGGAAAAGCCGTTGCGCCACTACCTACTGTATCTGTATATTTTATATAGTTAGTAACCGCGATAGCGATGAGGTATGCTGGAATGGGGTATTTATGCATCCATCGGTAACGTTTTCCTGTAGTTGTTGAGGTTTCAGATATTAAAAGACCGTTAGAAACACCAGTGTTTCCCGCTGGTGTGTTTAAAATGACCTCAGTCACATCAATTTTATCGTTGAGGTCTTGCTTGCATGGCCACCAGGCTTTTGCTCCATAAGGCTCAGAAAGTGTCCATATAATTCCTGCATTGTTATGTGTAGTTTGTGCAAAACTCCCAAAACCACTAGATATTGGGTTACCACTATAGGTGACACTTAAGCTGTCTAAAATTCCATTACTTTGAATGGCAGGTAGATCAATAACCAGCTCGTCATTTCCGTTATTTCTGAAATTAAGAGCAACACCTCTTTGTGTGACCTGGCTAACTGCCATATTAGATGCTAGATCAAAAATCACCTCATCGATATCGCCTACTGCTTCAAAATGAGAGGTTACAGTTCCTGAGATTTGCGCTACGTCTGGATCAATGTCTAATTCTAGACGCACATATTTCAAATCATAGTTTGCTGTAGATTGATTCACCGTTCTCATTTCTGGTTGTATAAGCGCCGCTTTTAATAAACAGGCGTCCACTCCTGGTTGTGAAGATGGTGATTGTTGAGATTCCGCTTTCGCGAAAGCGAGAACAAAACCCACAAATAACAACCATTTGAAATACTTCATTTACGACCGATTTTTAGTAAGGAAAGTTACGAAAGCTTCACCAATATAATGCGAGCTGATAATTAGGTCGTAATTTTGTAAAAAAGTATCACAAATGCTGCAATTCTTAGATAAAAACAAATGGCGTATTCTGTTCATGGTTATTTTGTGTGGTGGTATTTTGGCATCATTTCAATATGCACTTACACCAGAAAAAACCTTGCCTATAAGACAACCAGATGAATTTGATCCATCGCTGGTAGATGACTCTATGCTTTTTGTCAAAAAATACCATAAAATCGCTCCATTTGAGCTGGTCAATCAAAATGGTGATACCATAACGCAAGATGATTACACTGGTAAAATTTATGTAGCAGATTTCTTTTTTACTACTTGTCCTACTATTTGTCCTGTTATGACAAAGAATATGATGCTGGTTCAAGAAGAGTTTAAAGATGATCCAGAAGTTATGATTCTTTCTCACAGTGTGACACCAGAAATAGACTCTGTAGAGGTTTTAAAAAAGTATGCAGTGAAAAAAGGTGTGCTGGATCACAAATGGAATTTGGTCACTGGCGATCGCAAGCAAATTTATGATCTTGCCCGTAAATCATATCTTGCCGCTAAGGAAAACAAATATGGTGGCGAGTACGCACTTGTGCATACAGAAAACTTTCTGCTTGTAGATAAAGAAGGAAGATTGCGTAGTCGTTCCTATGATGGTACTGATGCAGAAGATGTTGAAAAACTCATCGAAGATATCTACATTTTAAAAGACATGTATAAAAGACAGCGCGATTGATCTTAATAAAAGGTTGTTGATCGTTATTATTGCTAACTTTTTAATTCTTTCTTAGATTATAATAGGGTTAATTACCTTTGTTGCATTAATTAATTCTATTATGAAAAAAATATTACTATCTCTTGTGATACTATTCACTGCTAGTATTGCAATGGCACAAACTGAGGCTGAATTAAAAGCTTTAAAAAAGACTAAAACAGATTCTATTGCACAAATACAAGCACGTGCAAATGCTATTCAGGCTAAAATTGATGCGCTTCCTGGATGGAAGAAAGGTGCCTTCGGTACAGTAGGTGTTAATTTATCTGAGTTTAGTAACTGGTATTCTCAAGGAAGTGCAGACGTTTCTTCGGGAAACATTGCTCTTATCGCAAATGCCTATGCAAACTTGAAACAACCTAAGTACTTCTGGAGAAATTCATTAAACATTAATTTAGGTTGGGTAAAATTTGACGATAAAAACGACCCAACTGATGATGATAGTTTTCAGGAAGCTACTGATGTTTTCAATATTTCATCTCTTTATGGTTACCGTTTGAATGAGAAGTTAGCCGTGTCAGCTCTAGGAGAATATCGCACGACTCTATTGAATAATTTTAATGATCCTGGTTATTTAGACCTTGGAGTCGGTGGTACTTGGACGCCTACAGACAACTTAGTTGTTGTTGTACATCCTTTGAACTACAATTTTGTATTTGCTGATGATGATACAGTCTTTAACTCTTCTCTAGGTGCAAAAGTAGTTGCAGACTATACACGCAGCATAGGTAAAATCAGTTTTAAATCAAATCTCTCCATGTTTTACAGCTATGAAAGTAGTGACCTTTCTAACTATACGTGGATCAACTCCTTTGGTTATACGCTATGGAAAAATATCGGTATTGGTTTTGAATTTGGTTTAAGAGGTAACAAGCAAGAAGCGCTTAATTTTGCTAATAACAACTTAGCACCTATGGCAGACCCTTTTACGTTTGAAAATGTAGATAATGAATTGCAGTCCTATTATTTGATAGGTGTGAACTACAAATTCTAAAAGAACTATTCTAATCAAATTGAAAAGGCTTCTCATTGTTGAGAAGCCTTTTTTGTTTTGGTCAAAGATATAAGTCTTTTTAAAGTCCACGCTCCCTTTTAGAAATACGTTCTTGTTCTTCAGGTGTAGTGACTTCATTATTTTCTAGCCTAAAATTACCAAAATTGTAGGTAAACCCAATACTTATGGTTCTGGTTTCCGGTAATGCTAGGTAACTATTATCTTGATTTAAATAACGCGTGCTCATACGCTGGTTTTGCGTGTTGAAAATGTCAGTTAACTTAAGTGTTAACTGAGCTCTTCTATCCCAGAGACTTTTATTAAAACTTAAGTTAGAGGCAAAAGAGCCGCCCCATTCATAGGTTCCAAATAGAATACTAGAAATATAAGAGACATCTACATCCATAGATAAAGTTCTATCTTCAGCAAGATTGATTCTGTTAAAGGAGTTGAGGTAAAGACCAGTAGTAGAAGTGACCACATCTACATTACCAGATTGTAAGGCTCTCGTTTCATTCTCCATGTAAAATAAACTTGCGCTTGCACCAGTATACCAGCTGTTGTTGATGTATTGAAAAGTAGCGGCGTCAATACTGTATTGCAATTCATAATTTAAGTTTACACTTTGAGTATTGAGTGTGTTATTAGAATTATTCTGAAATGGTACGTCGCTCAATAAATCTTTAGTATAGAGAAAATAGGCGTCTACAAACCACGTATTTTGATGGTTCCAGCTTAATGTAAACTTATTATTAAACGCTGGTTGTAAATTAGGGTTACCGGTATTGAAGGCAAAATCATTTAAAAAAGTACTGAACGGATTTAAATCAGAATAGCGAGGTCTGTCGATAGTTCTTTTGTAGCTCAACGTGTAAGAATTGTTCTCGTTAACTTGATTAGTCAATGCTAGATTAGGGAAGAACTCTAAGTATTCTTGCGTATTTACTTGCCCTAAAGATCTAGAATCTCCTTCTACGTCTGTTTGTTCTACACGCAGTCCAGCAGTAAGGGACCACTTTTCCCAATAGCGATCTACCTGTGCATAAGCGGCAAAAATCGTCTCGTCATACAAGAATAAGTCTGAAAGTGCAGGATTTAAGGTAGTACCAGCATCAGTATCAAAAAAGTCTTGAGAACTGGTGGATGTCACATTAGAAAACTTCAGTCCACTACTAAGATCGTAGCTTCCTATCGTTGTATTATAATCTAGTTTTGCGGTGTAGATATCAATTTCTTGAAAGGCATCAGTTAGAAAGCTGTTAGTTCCAGTGGTGTTTCTATTTTGATCAAAAAAAGTAGTATTTAAATTTTGCAATTGATCACTATCAGTAAAAATATAATTCCCTTCAAGACTCAAGGAGGAACCAGTTTCATTAATACTGTGTTGCCACTGTGCGTTTACAAAACCATTAGTTCGGTTTTTTTCAAACAAAGAATTGGCATCAAAACCTGTAAAAGTAGTGCTGCCATCTTGAAGTATAAGTGTTTCATTATCGTAAGTCACATCGTTATTCTGGTTGCTGCTTAGATTACCAGAAAAGCTCAAGGAGTTTTTATCATTTACAGTAATATCTACGATGGTATTGAAATTATGTGCATCACTACGATCAACTTTTTCTAATTCTGAAAACCATCGCTCTGATCGAGTACCGTCTGGATTAAAGAAACCTATTCTCGAATCATCTAGTTTAAAGTTTTTTTCAGGATTGTAATTATAATTTGCATAGACATTTAACCAGTCGTTTTTATAAAAATGTGAGGTCCCAATCTGGTATTTTGAAAAAGTTCCTTGCGTCCATTGTCCGTTTACATTTCCTTTATAACCTAAAGAGATTCCTTTAGAAGTATTGATATTGATCACTGCAACACCTTCGGCATCATAACTCGCCGGCGGATTTGTAATTACTTCCACACTTTTAATATTATCGGCGCTATAACCTTTTAACAACGCATCTAGTTCCTCGCTGGTTAAGTAAACCCTTTTGTTATTGATGTATATAACAGCTGGAGAATTCTGAACCATATACGTTCCTTCCATTTCAAAAACGCCTGGTGTATTTTTTAGTAAGTTTTGTGTGTTTCCTGTGCTTAAAACGGTGTTTTCCACATTAAAAATAAGTCGATCAGGTCGTTTATCTATAGAAGGTCGTGCCGCATTTACCACAACAGCATCTAGTTCTTCTTGATTTGCATTTAAAATAATAGCTCCTATGTCTGTAGATTGATTGAGTGTCAGTTTTCGCGAAAGCGGAACATAACCAACTGATGACACTTGCAATGTATATGCACCAGCAGCACAATTTGCTATCTTAAACTTCCCTTTTTCATCAGAATAGGACGCTTTATAGAATACACTATCAGGCATTTTAAATAAAACGACATTACTGTAAGCTAGCGGCTCATTACCATTATTAGTAATCGATCCTGTAAGATCGTTTTGTGCCGTCGTACTAAGAGCTAGAATAAAGATAAAAAACTGTAAATATTTCATTATAAGAATTTAATGAAAAGCTAAAATACCAAAGATCAAGAAAACTTAAAGGGATGTTTTAGATTATATTTGCACACCTATGGAAAGGAATATGAAGAATATACGTAATTTTTGTATCATTGCTCACATTGATCACGGTAAGAGTACGCTGGCAGACAGGCTGTTAGACGCAACTCATACAGTTACAAAAAGAGAGTCACAGGCGCAGCTTTTAGATAACATGGATCTCGAGCGAGAACGTGGAATAACGATTAAATCACATGCTATCCAGATGGATTATATTGCTCCTGATGGTGAGCAGTATATCCTTAATTTAATAGACACTCCTGGTCACGTAGATTTCTCTTATGAGGTATCTCGTTCTATTGCTGCATGTGAAGGTGCATTGCTTATTGTAGATGCAGCACAAAGTATACAGGCGCAAACTATTTCTAATTTATACCTGGCTTTAGAAAATGATCTAGAAATCATACCAGTTCTTAATAAAGTAGACTTGCCTAGTGCAAATCCTGAAGAGGTTACTGATGATATAGTTGACCTATTAGGTTGTGATCCTAGCGAGGTGATTCCTGCCAGTGCAAAAACTGGTCTAGGAATACAAGATATTCTTGATGCAATTATAGAAAGAGTTCCTGCTCCTAAAGGAGATCCTAACGAGCCTCTACAAGCATTAGTTTTTGACTCACAGTACAATCAGTTCCGTGGTGTGGAGACTATTTTTAGAGTCATAAACGGTTCCATTAAAAAAGGACAGCATATTAAATTTGTTGCCACAGGAGAAAGCTATTATGCAGACGAAATAGGAACGCTGAAATTGAACCAAGTTCCTAAAAAAGAAATAAGTGCAGGTGACGTAGGTTACCTAATTACTGGAATTAAAGAAGCCAAAGAGGTAAAAGTAGGAGATACTATTACAGATCATGCAAATCCTACTACAAATCCCATCGGTGGATTTGAAGACGTAAAGCCTATGGTATTTGCTGGTATTTATCCTGTAGATACAGAAGATTATGAAGACTTGAGATCTAGTATGGAAAAGCTTCAGCTTAACGATGCTTCATTAGTATTTACAGCAGAAAGTAGTGCAGCACTTGGTTTTGGTTTCCGTTGTGGATTCTTAGGAATGTTGCATTTAGAGATCATTCAAGAGCGACTGGAGCGTGAATTTGACATGACTGTAATTACCACAGTACCTAACGTTTCTTACTATGCTTATACTAATAAGGAGCCAGATGAGCGCATCATTGTAAATAATCCAAGTGATTTACCAGAACCATCTACTTTAAACAGAGTAGAAGAACCTTACATCAAGGCAACTATAATTACAAAGTCTGAATTTGTAGGTAATGTAATGTCGCTTTGTATAGAAAAACGTGGAATTGTAACTAATCAAACGTATTTAACTACTGAAAGAGTGGAGCTTACCTTTGATATGCCACTGGCCGAGATTGTATTTGATTTCTATGATAGATTAAAAACAGTTTCTAAAGGTTATGCTTCCTTTGATTATGCTCCTATAGGAATGCGAGTATCAAAATTAGTGCGACTAGACGTTTTATTAAATGCACAAACGGTAGACGCTTTGAGCGCGTTAATTCACTTTGATAATGCCTATACCATTGGTAAAAAAATGGTTGAAAAGCTTCGTGAATTGATTCCTAGGCAGCAGTTTGATATTCCAGTACAAGCAGCTATAGGCGCAAAAATTATAGCTCGTGAAACGATCAAAGCTTTACGTAAAGATGTTACTGCAAAGTGTTACGGTGGTGATATCTCTCGTAAACGTAAACTTCTTGAAAAGCAAAAGAAAGGAAAGAAACGTATGCGTCAGGTAGGAAACGTAGAGATTCCACAACAAGCTTTTATGGCAGTTCTTAAATTGAACGATTAACTATTTTTTAATGTCGCTTTCGCGAAAGCGTTATAAGTAAAAAGCCTCATCGATTGATGGGGCTTTTTATTTGAATAGCTATTGAAAAGGTTTAATAGGCGACTTCTATATTTACAAAGCCTCTTCTTCCATAGTTATTTCACCTGTTTCTTGTTCTATAATTTCTTTACCTAAGTAAGCTAGAATACTGTTTTCTTCAATTTCCATTTTTAGAGACATGGAAGGCACGATTTCAATCTTTTCGCCATTTCTTATGAATAAAGGAATGATATCATCATCTGTTTTTGTGATTTCTATAAGTCCTTCAAAATGATCTTGGGATTTAATCTCTATCTCATGAATTTTACCATGATAGCGTGCGACTTCCATCATATTTACATAGTCATCAGTAGCGGAGAATAACCCTTTAGTAGGATTTTTATTAGGGTTGTTAATCTCGCTAGAATGAACCAGCCTAAAAGAACCATTTTCTCCAAAGCGATCTCCAAAACTATCTATTGCATACTCATTAATTTGTGAGTTACCAGTTAAAGCAAGTAGGTAACCTACGTTATTAAACTCTATGTTATCAGAAAAAGCATCGGCATAGATGTCTGCTGCAAAGGCCTCAAGACCTTGCTCTTTGGCTGTACGCACATTATTTGTGTTAGAGTCTATTAACACGACACTGCGACCATTATCCTTGAGATAAGTTGCGATAAGTCTAGAAAATTTAGACGCTCCTATAATCATTATTCCGTTAGATTTTTTCAAGAACACTCCTACAATTTTTGCAAATAGTCTTGCTGTAGTCGCGTTTAATAATACCGTTCCTAAAACAATCATGAAAACTAAAGGTGTAATATATTCTGCTCCGTCTACACCTTGAGAAACTAATTTAGAACCAAAAAGAGATGCAATACCTGCTGCAACAATACCACGTGGTCCTACCCAAGAGATAAAAAGTTTCTCATTTAACTTAAGGCCGCTATTTGTAGAGCTGGCAAATACTCCCAATGGTCTTATTAAAAATGCTATAACTGCAAATAAAACTGCTGTTTCCCATCTATAGATTAAGTAGAGGTCTTCCATATTAATATTTGCCGCAAGAAGAATAAATAAAATCGAGATAAGTAAAACACTCAGCGATTCCTTAAAATATAACAGCTCCTTGATATTAGGTAGGTTGATGTTACCTAGTACCATACCCATTACAACGACTGCAAGCAGGCCAGATTCATGAGCAAAACTATCACTTAATACAAATACTCCTAGAACAGCAGCTAGTGTAAATACATTTAGTAAATAATGAGGAATCAGTTTCTTTTTTACAGAAAAAGCAAGTGCATGTGCAAATGAGAACCCAAATGTAAAACCGAATAAAACAATCTTACCGAATTCTTCAAGAGCAACAATGGTAAATTCACCACCAGCTCCAGCGCTTATAAATTCAAAAACTAATACCGCAAATAATGCACCTATAGGATCGATGAGGATTCCTTCCCATTTTAAAATGGAGCTCACATCTTTCTTGAGAGGAATATTTCTTAAGATAGGCGTTATCACCGTAGGTCCTGTAACAATAATTAATGCCGAAAACAACAAGGAGATCTTCCAGCTTAGGCCAAAAATATAGTGCGCCGCAACGCCACCACCTATAAAAGTTATTAATACAGCAACTGAAATGAGCTTACCTATGACTGGTCCCGTATTCAGAATTTCTTCCCGTTTTAAGGTAAGTCCACCTTCAAAAAGAATGATACTAATTGCTAATGATACAAAGTAAAATAAGCTATCTCCTGGAAAAAGACCTTCTGATCCATTCCACATAGGCTCAATTATTTTTGATGCATCTTCTGTATAAAGTGTAGATAAAGGTCCTACTAATAATCCTATAATTATTAAAGGTAAAATGGCTGGAATTTTAAATCTCCACGCCATCCATTGCGCAAGTATTCCTAAAATAATGATTCCTGCTAATTCTAGCATAATTTGTAATTTTTTTGAAAATTACGACCTTTTCTTAAATGATGAAGAATTTACGCTTTCGCGAAAGCGTTTTTAAGCAAGAATTAACGCTATATTTAAAACCTAATTTCAACTTTTGATAGAACATTCTTTTAACAATATCGCAATAGGAATAGCATTCTCACCAAAGTTACAGGCAAACTTGTATGAAGCTGCAAGACTGGCACAATCTTTTAATGCCACTTTATCTATGATTCATGTAGGAGAAGAAAGCGTTGAAAAAAGGGAGAAGATAACTAACTACCTTGCTGAATTTAGTAAAAAAAATCTCAAGTACTCGATTGTTTTTAAGACAGGAAATCTTGTTGAGGTGATGATGCAGTATCTTAAAACGTATCAAATTGATTTACTTGTTTTAGGTGCTTTGCAAAAGGAGCATTTTTTCAATTATTCTTTAGGCTCTATTTCAAGAAAAATAGCAAGGCTAGCACCTTGCTCAGTATTACTACTTATTAAACCTTCAGTAGAAAGAGTAGTATGTCAACATATAGTAGTAAACGGTTTGAAAAGTGAGAATACACCAATGACTATTTTATATGCTTTTTACATGGCAAATAAATTAAATTCAAAAAGGATTACAATTGTTGAAGAGATAAATAAAAGCACTTTATCTATTAAAGTTAAGGATGACGCGACTTTACGTAAAGCTAATTTACAACGTGAAAAATTGCGCAGGAAAGAAAATGCTCGTGTAGATAAAATTCTAGAAGAAATTCCAGAGGATTACAAATCAAAAGTAAAAGTTGATAAACAACCCATTTTTGGTAAACGAGGTTATTCTATAGGACATTATGCACAGATATCGCGTGCAGATTTACTGGTGATGAATGCTCCTGAGAAAACAAATTTCTGGAATAGGCTATTTCCTAACGACATCGAGTATATTCTCAAAGAGTTACCTACAGATGTTCTTATAATTAAATAATACTACCCAACTTGAATATCAAAGAATTTATTAATCAATTACCTAGAAATATTTTTTCTGGATTTGTAGTAAGCCTCATCGCTTTGCCACTCGGTTTAGGTCTTGCGATGGCAAGTGAAGCGCCGCCTATTGCCGGAATAATAACTGCGGTAGTTAGTGGTATAGTGGTGTCTGTTTTAGGTGGTAGTCATGTTACTATTACTGGTCCTGGTAATGGGTTAGTAGGTGTTTTACTCATAGCTTTTACTACTTTAGGATTTCAGGCTGCATATGCTGCAATCATATGCTCTGGAGTATTGCTTATACTATTAGGCTTTTTGAGAATGGGAAAGCTATCAGATTTTTTTCCATCTAGCGCCATTCAAGGTATGCTTGCTGCTATAGGGTTAATCATTTTAGGAAAGCAATTTCACATCATGCTAGGAAACAGATTAGAACTGGATAGCAGTCTAGATTATTTAATCGCAATTCCACAGACGGTTATTGGTGCTTTTCATTATGAAAATATTCAGCTTACTCATGCGGCACTTGCCGGAGTGGTGGCCTTGTTAATTATGATTTTTTACGGGAAAATTAGAAACAAATATCTCCAGCTCTTTCCTGCTCCTATGTGGATAGTTGTTATCTCTATCGCAACTAGTTATTTTTATGAGTTAGTTTTAAAGGAAGATCATCCTATTGCTAGTGATTACATGATTCCAGAAATCCCTAGTGGTGCAGAAATTATCTCTACTATTCCAACACCAGATTTTGGTTTAATGAATAGCTGGCCATTTTGGTCTAGTGTAATTGCGCTCACCCTTATAGCGAGCATTGAGTCTTTATTGAGTATTAAGGCAGTAGATCAATTAGACCCACAAAAAAGACGTTCTAATGTGAATAGAGATTTAAAAGCTCTAGGTGTAGCAACTATAGGAAGTGGTTTTTTAGGTGGACTTAATGTAGTGACTGTTATCGCCCGTAGCTCTGTAAATGTTAATAACGGTGGCACAAACCGTTCTTCAAATTTTGCTCATGCTTTATTTCTAGTGTCTTTTGTATGGCTTTTTAGCTCTCAACTGACTCGCATCCCATTACCTGCACTTATGGCAATTTTAGTTTACACAGGCTATAAACTAGCATCACCTAAGCTCATTAAAAAGATCATTACAGTAGGTAAAGAACAGTTACTTATATTTTTTGTGACGCTATTGACCACACTCTTTATAGATCTAATTACAGGTATAACAGCTGGCTTACTTATAACATTTATCATACATGTATTTGTAAATAAAAGCGCTTTACTCTTCCTTAGAAACATAGGGAAACCTAATGTTCTCATGTATAAAGAGTCTAGCGATAATTATTATTTAAGCATAAAGCATTTCTGTACGTTTTTAAATTACTATAAACTTAAAATACAGCTAGACATGATTCCTGAAAATCAAGATGTCATCTTAGATTTATCATTATGTCAGTTTGTTGATCATACTGTTCTAGAAAATTTGAACGGTTATCAATCCATTTTTCATAAACGTGGTGGGCATTTTGAAATTATAGGGCTAGACATGCATGGGGCTGATAGTGCACACCCATTTGCTTTACGCAGGTTGATACCAGGTCTCCCGTTTATAAATTCAAATCTTACAAAAAGGCAAAAAACTTTAAAAGAGGTCGCTATAGAGTTGCAAATGATTTATGAAGCTGAAAAGTCCAGAAATAGCGATTTTCTTCAGTCATTTAAATATTTCCAATTCAAGAAAATAGAACGAGTTTACAATCGCATCTTCAATCACAATAAACTGTTTAAAATCTTTGATATCCATTATTCTGAAGGTGAATTAATCACTAAAGCTGATGTTAAAACAACCATGCTGCATATTAAGTTAGATAATGATATACCTCAATTTACTCTCGATCGAGAAGGGTTTCTAGAACGTATTTATGGTCTAGCAGGTTTCAAAAAAATTTATTTTAAAAACTATCCAGATTTCTCAAGACGTTTCTTTCTTTTAGGAAAAAAAAGTGAAGAAATTCAAGACTTTTTCTCAACACCGTTGATAAGGTTCTTAGAAAGTAATCCGTACTATCATATAGAGTCAGACGGTAACAGTTTACTTATATTTAGGCAAGACCGTACATTAGGTATTAAAGAAGTAAAAGGTTTAATTGATTTTGGTAAACGACTTCATCAAGTATTGCAAAAACCGGTTTAACTCAATTTCATGAAAATTGAGGTAACATTTTTATAACTTGCGCTACATATAAGCCATTATTACTTTATGAAAATACATTCTATAGAAGCTGGAAACTTTAAATTAGACGGTGGTGCCATGTTTGGCGTTGTTCCTAAGTCGCTTTGGACACGTACTAATCCTGCGAACTCTAATAACATGATAGATATGGCAGCAAGATGCCTACTCATAGAGAATGGAGATCGATTGACGCTTATTGATACAGGAATGGGTAAGAAACAATCCGAGAAATTCTTTGGTTATTATTATTTGGATCACAAATATGATCTTGATAGTTCATTAAAGGAAAAAGGTTTTTCTCGTGATGACATTACAGATGTCTTTTTAACGCATTTACACTTTGACCATTGCGGTGGAGTGATTCAAAAAAGTAGTAAAGGAGATTTTTTTGAGCCCGCTTTCGCGAAAGCGGAAATCCACACCAACTCTAGTCACTGGAAATGGGCTACTGAGCCTAACGCTCGTGAGAAAGCTAGTTTTCTTAAGGAAAACATCAATCCTATTGAAGAAAGCGGTCAGTTGAAATTTATTTCTCAAAACAGTTCCTACGAGAAGCAAAAGGAAATGGACTTTGATATCTTATTTGTGGACGGTCACACCGAGAAAATGATGATACCTCATATACATTTAAACGGGAAAACCTTTGTTTACATGGCAGATTTACTTCCTACAGCTGGTCATATACCATTACCCTATGTGATGGGCTACGATACACGTCCACTTCTTACATTAGGAGAAAAAGAAAAATTCTTAAATGAAGCTGCAACTAAAGGCTACTACTTGATACTCGAGCATGATCCTTATAATGAGATCATTACTGTAAAGCACACAGAAAAAGGCGTGCGACTCGATAAAACATTTACTTTTAAAGATTTATTATAATTAATTAAATAACAACAAATGAAATATTCAATTTTAAAATCTGCTTTGTTTACAGTAGCTGCAACAGGCTTTCTAGTTAGTTGTGGTAGTGGTGGAGCAATAGTATCTCCTCCTATAGGGAATATAGATAGCACTCCATTAAAAACCCAAGAGCTTACAGAAGAGCAAGCAAAAAACTGGAAGGATTACGACCTAGTTACTGATACGATTCCGGGAATGAGTATCAATAAAGCTTATACAGAATTATTAAAAGGTAAAAAGGGTAAAACCGTAATTGTTGCCGTTATAGATTCTGGAATAGACGTAGAGCATGAAGACCTAGATGATGTTATCTGGACTAATGAAGATGAGATACCTAACAACGGTAAGGATGACGATAACAATGGATACATAGATGATATTCATGGATGGAATTTCTTAGGAGACATCGTAGATGAGAACTTAGAATATGAGCGTATCGTAAGAGATAAAGCTATGCTACCAGCAGACATGGTTGCAAAAGCTCAAAAGGAGTACGATAAGAAAGTAGAAGAGGCAGCTCAACAAAAAGCTTTTTATGAGCAACAAGTTGCCGCAGTAAAAGGATTTGATGCAAAGTTAGAAACTGCTACTGGAAAAAAAGACTACACATTAGAAGATGTAAATGCCGTTGATGCTGGTAATGATCAAGAGTTAGTACAAGCTAAAGGTATAGCGGGAAGAGTTTTCCCTCAATACGAGAGCTTTAAAAACCTTATTGATTTATTGCAAGGTGAGATTGACGGTCTAACAGCTTTATTAAATGGTGATAAATTAAAAACTAATTACCGTAAAGATATTTTAAATGATGATCCTTACACTTGGGATACACCAGTTTACGGAAATAATGAATACTCTGGTCCAGATCCTGAAAAGGCAGATGCATTTCATGGCACGCACGTCGCAGGAATTATAGCTGCAGAACGTGATAATGGTTTAGGTGTGAACGGTGTAGCAAACAATGTTGAGATTATGGTTTTAAGAGCTGTTTCTCAGGCAGATGAGTATGATAAAGACATAGCAAAGGCTATACGTTATGCAGCAGATAATGGTGCTACTATAATTAATGGTAGTTTTGGTAAATATCATTCTACAAATCCAGAATGGGTTTGGGAAGCTATCAAGTATGCAGAAAGTAAAGATGTATTATTTGTAAATGCAGCCGGTAATGAAGGTATAGATACTGACTTTACTCAGGTATATCCACAAGACCAAGAGCTAGCTGGTGAAGAGATTTCTGATAACTTTTTAACGGTTGGAGCTTTAAATTTTGAGTACGGTGCAAACCTACTCGCTAATTTTTCTAACTACGGGAAAAGCAGTGTAGATGTATTTGCTCCTGGTGTTGCAATTTACTCTACAGCGCCTAACAATAAATACCGCAACGCTGGTGGAACTAGTATGGCAGCGCCTGCTACTGCTGGTGTGGCAGCGGTAATTAGATCTCAGTATCCTAAATTAACTGCAGCTCAAGTTAAGCAAGTCATCATGGATAGTGGTTTAACAACTAGTGCTAGAGTAACATTAGGAGGAAATGCTGAAGACATGAAACCATTTGGTGAGACTACTGTGTCAGGTAAGATGGTTAACCTATATAACGCATTAATACTTGCGTCTAAAATGTAGAAAACTGATTTAGTAAATTATAAAACGGCTGGTTAATATAAAATAATCAGTCGTTTTTTATGTTTTAAAACTACAGTTACAAATATTACGTACATATGGAAGCAGGGCAAGAGATGTAACTTTGTATTTATTTAATTACTAACTTAAGTTTTTCTAAAATAATGGAAACATGTTTTATTTACTGTGAATCAAATAAATGATCGATGAACTACGCATAACTTAAATTTAATGTATAGATAGTAAATCTTTTTTGCCGTAATTCAATTTAATTTCTACATTCGCAACCGAATATTTTATCAAATGATATTAGCTAAGTTTCACTTTTTCTTGTTAGCGATTGTACAGCAAGTGCCACCGCCGCCTAACATGGGAACAAAAATGGGTCCTACGCCTCCAGGTGATGTTGTTCCTATAGATAGCAATTCATGGATATTGATCGCTATAGCTATTATTTTAATAATCGCTCGCCTATTACCAAAGCTCAAAAAAGCTGCTTAAAGATTCATTAATCTTTTTACATATTTACCTATTACATCAAATTCTAGATTCACGATATCACCTTTAGATAGGGTTTTGAATCCAGTGTGGTTAAAAGTGTATGGAATTATTGCAACGGAAAAGCTATTCACTTTAGAGTCTACTACAGTTAAGCTTACCCCATTGATACAAATGCTACCTTTTTCTATAGTTACATTATGGAGTTCACTATCATACTCAAAACTAAAAATCCATGAGCCATCTTTGTTAAGCACTTCTGTACAAGTAGCTGTTTGATCAACATGTCCTTGGACGATGTGTCCATCTAATCTCGCGCCCATTATCATAGCGCGTTCCATATTAACAATATCACCTACTTTAAGACGTCCTATATTGGTTTTATTTAATGTTTCTTCAATTGCAGTAACCGTGTATTTATCGTCTTGAATAGAAACAACTGTTAAACATACTCCATTATGAGCTACACTTTGATCTATTTTAAGCTCTGTAGTTAAACTCGAGCGCAGTGTGATATGGAGGTTTGTATTTTCTTTTCTTAATTCTGTAACTTCTGCGGCACTCTCTATAATTCCTGTAAACATAACTGATTAAAAAACTTTACTTTTATACTTTCAAAAATACGGCTTAAAGAGCGCAAGATATGATTAAGGAAGAGAATATCAAGGTAGGAATAACATTGGGTGACCCTAACGGAATAGGTGGAGAGATAATACTAAAAGCATTTGAAGATCCTAGAATGCTAGAATTAGTTACGCCAGTCGTTTTTGCTAGTACAAAACTTCTTTCTTTTCATGCTAAAACGTTTGGGATTAAGACTAAAATACATGGAATTACATCTTTAGATCAAGTTGTTCATGGAAAATTTAACGTATTGCGACTTATCAAAGAACCGTTTCACGTAAATTGGGGTGAAGTGAATTCAGAAGCAGGTGAACTTGCAGTAAAAAGTCTAGCAGCAGCGACTCAGGCTTTGAAGAATAATGAAATTGATGTGTTAGTTACAGCGCCTATAAATAAGGAGTCCATTCATTCTGATGAATTCAATTTCCCTGGTCATACTGATTATTTGAATCAAGAATTAGAAGGGGAAAGCTTAATGTTCATGGTATCAGATGAGCTAAGAGTAGGCTTGCTTACAGATCATGTTCCTGTGAAAAACGTTCCTGAAAGAATTAATGCAAAAGTCATTAAAACAAAAATAGGTACTATAAAGGAATCACTTAAAAAGGATTTCGGTATCAGTAGACCTAAAATTGCGGTCCTAGGAATAAATCCTCATGTAGGAGATAATGGAGTGATAGGGACCGATGATCAAGATACCTTAATTCCCGCATTAGAAGAATTAAGAGAAGATGGCAATATTATTTTTGGCCCTTACGCGGCAGATTCTTTTTTTGGAAATAAAAAATATAAAGAATTTGATGCGATACTAGCAAGTTATCACGATCAAGGATTAATTCCTTTTAAAACAATTGCCTTTGGTAAAGGTGTAAATTATACTGCAGGTTTAAGTCATGTTAGAACAAGTCCCGACCATGGGACAGGCTTTGATATTGCTGGTAAAGGTGAAGCAAATCCAGCTTCTTTCATTGCAGCAATTCATTCAGCTATTCATATATATCAACAGCGTAGTGAATATGAAATTCTCAATAAAAACCCTTTGAAAAAACTTTCTCGTAAACGAAGATGATATTAACACTTGGTTTTTAATAACTTTTATTATCTTTGCACGCTCTTTGAAAGAGTATTATTATGGAACTCAAAGCTTTTACAATATCCTTTGCAGGATTGAAGCAAGGTAAACACCTGTTTAAGTACGAGGTTGATAATACGTTTTTTGAAAATTTTGGATTTGAAGAATTTAATAGTTCATCTATAACTGTTGAGGCACAATTAGATAAAAGAAACACTATCATGGATCTTTTATTAGAAGCTCGAGGATCTGTAAATGTCAATTGTGATGTTACTAATGAACCTTTTGATCTAGATGTTGAGGCTTCAATGGATTTGGTAATTAAATTTGGAGAAGCTTTTAATGATGATAATGAAGAATTATTAATTTTATCACATGGTGAGTATGAATTTAACATTGCTCAATATGTTTATGAAATGATAGCTCTTTCTATTCCTCAAAAAAGAGTTCATCCAGGTGTCGAAGACGGTTCATTAGAATCAGATGTCTTAGAAAAACTTGAAGAACTGCGTGTTTCAAGTCCAGAAGAGAATAAAAGTGAAGAAATAGATCCCAGATGGGACGCATTAAAGAAATTAAAAACGGATAATAACTTATAGCCATGGCGCATCCTAAGAGAAAAATCTCGAAAACGAGAAGAGACAAAAGAAGAACTCACTATAAAGCTTCAGTTCCTCAAATTGCTACAGATTCAACAACTGGTGAAGCTCACCTTTACCACAGAGCTCACTGGCATGAAGGTAAATTATATTACAGAGGTAATGTACTTATCGATAAAACAGAAGTAGCAGAAGCTTAATTCTAAGTTGTATTTTTCTTAGAAAACTTTGGTTTTCAATATGAAATCACAAAAAATGACACGTTTTTATTAAAAATGTGTCATTTTTTGTTGTTTCTAGAGCTTTTTTAGTAGCTTTCACGGCTCTAAATAATTCAATAGAATCACCAATATGAGTAATATCAAAGCGGCGATAACAGCAGTAGGTGGCTATACTCCAGAGTATAGACTTACTAATGCTATTTTAGAAACCATGGTCGATACAAACGACGAATGGATATCTTCTCGCACAGGAATTAAGGAGCGACGCATATTAAAAGATAAAGATAAAGGGGCTTCTTTTCTTGCTATAAAAGCTGCAGAAGATTTAATCTCCAGTTCAGGTCTCGATCCTAAAACTATAGATTTAGTATTAGTAGCAACAGTAACTCCAGATATGCCGGTAGCATCTACCGCAGCTTATGTTGCTTCACAAATAGGCGCTGTTAATGCCTTTTCATTTGATTTAATGGCAGCTTGCTCAGGTTTTCTTTATGGAATGAGCACAGCTAGTAGCTACATAGAGTCTGGTCGTTATAAGAAAGTTCTTCTCATAGGAGCAGATAAAATGTCATCCATAATAGACTATGAAGATCGTGCTACGTGCATCATTTTTGGAGATGGTGGCGGAGCAGTGCTTTTTGAACCTAACCATGAAGGTTACGGATTTGAAGATGAAATTTTACGTACAGATGGTATAGGTCGTAACTTTCTTAAAATAGAAGCTGGCGGTTCATTATTACCAGCCTCTCATGAAACAGTAGAAAATAAGCAACATTACGTTTTTCAAGACGGTAAGAACGTTTTTAAATATGCCGTTTCTAATATGGCAGATGTTTCAGAGCAAATCGTCAAACGTAATAATCTTACTAATCAAGACATAAGCTGGTTAGTCCCACATCAAGCAAATAAGCGCATTATTGATGCTACTGCAAAAAGAGTTAACCTTCCAGAAGAAAAAGTGATGATGAACATCCAGAAGTATGGAAATACAACTAGCGCCACTTTACCATTATTATTAAAAGAATATGAAACTCAGTTAAAAAAAGGAGATCAACTTGTTTTTGCCGCATTTGGAGGTGGTTTTACATGGGGATCAATTTTATTATCTTGGGCATACGATAGTTAAACTTAATAACCACCCTTAATTTATGGAAATTAAAGAAATACAAAATTTAATCAAGTTCGTTGCAAAATCTGGAGCGAGCGAGGTAAAATTAGAGATGGACGATATAAAAATCACCATTAAAACTGGAAGTGATGCAGATGTAACTTATGTATCTCAAGCGGCACCTATGCAACAGCAAATGGCACCGGTACAGGCAGCTCCTGCTGCTCCAGCTGCACCACAAACTGCTGCCCCAGCAGCTCCAGCTACGCCAGCTGCAAGTGATGATAAATACATTACTGTTAAGTCACCTATAATCGGTACGTTTTATAGAAAAGCATCTCCAGAAAAGCCTGCATTTGTAGAAGTAGGTGATAGCGTGAAAGAAGGCGATACTTTATGTATTATAGAAGCAATGAAGCTTTTCAATGAAATAGAAAGTGAAGTTTCAGGTACCATTGTAAAAGTGCTTATAGACGATTCTTCACCAGTTGAATTTGATCAGCCATTATTTTTAGTAGATCCTTCTTAAGTATTAGAGGGATTTTTTTGTGTCATAATGTAGCAACATTGATTGTGTTTATATCGCTTTCGCGAAAGCGGAACATTACATATACCTGAATACAACTCACTGTAACTCGTTGTGACGTAACTTAAAAGAAACATCATGTTTAAAAAAATATTGATAGCAAATCGTGGCGAAATTGCCTTAAGGGTAATAAGAACTTGCAAAGAAATGGGTATCAAAACGGTCGCAGTATACTCTACTGCCGATGCTGATAGCCTTCACGTAAAATTTGCTGATGAAGCGGTTTGTATAGGGCCAGCACCTAGTAATTTATCTTATTTAAAGATGTCTAATATTATTAGTGCTGCAGAAATTACTAATGCAGACGCAATCCATCCTGGTTATGGCTTCTTATCTGAAAACGCAGACTTCTCTCGTATATGTGAAGAGCATCAAATTAAATTTATCGGTGCAAGTGCAGAGATGATCTCAAGAATGGGTGATAAAGCAACTGCCAAAGCTACTATGAAAGCCGCTGGTGTTCCTTGTGTACCAGGATCAGAAGGTATTCTTGAGGGTTTTGAAGACTGTAAGAAAACAGCAGCGTCTACTGGTTACCCAGTAATGCTTAAAGCTACTGCTGGTGGTGGTGGAAAAGGAATGAGAGCTGTGTGGAAAGAAGAAGATCTTCTAGGAGCATGGGAAAGTGCACGTAATGAGTCTAAAGCAGCCTTCGGAAACGACGACATGTACATGGAGAAGCTTATTGAAGAGCCACGCCACATAGAGATTCAGATTGTAGGAGATAGTTATGGTAAAGCCTGTCATTTAAGTGAACGCGACTGTTCTGTACAAAGACGTCACCAGAAACTTACCGAGGAAGTACCATCACCTTTTATGACTAAGAAACTACGTAAAGAAATGGGTGAAGCTGCTGTTAAAGCTGCTGAATATATTGCTTATGAAGGTGCAGGAACGGTAGAGTTTCTAGTAGACAAGCACCGCAATTTCTACTTTATGGAGATGAATACTCGTATTCAAGTAGAGCACCCTATTACAGAACAGGTGATTGACTTTGATTTAATTAGAGAGCAAATTCTTGTTGCTGCAGGTGTAAAAATCTCTGGTAAGAATTATGAACCTGCTTTACATTCTATAGAATGCAGAATCAATGCAGAAGATCCTTATCACGATTTCCGTCCTTCTCCAGGAAAAATCACGACTCTTCATGCACCAGGTGGTCATGGAGTACGTCTTGATACTCATGTTTATGCAGGATACTCTATCCCACCTAATTATGATTCCATGATCGCAAAGTTGATTACTACGGCAAGAACACGCCAGGAAGCGATTGATAAAATGAAGCGTGCTTTGGACGAGTTTGTCATAGAAGGTATCAAAACTACCATACCTTTTCACAGACAGCTTATGGAAGACCCAGCTTATGTAGAAGGAAATTACACAACGGCTTTTATGGATGATTTCAAAATGAAGCCTATTAAGGCTTAGATTTCCATCGAGCTTTTATACTTTCAAAACCTATCTAGTTTATCTGGATAGGTTTTTTTTATAGATTTTATGTCTTTTGAGCTATCAGAGGTTAATATTTAAAATATTTTTGAAAACCATCTGTTTAAGATAAATATGAAGTTCAAGTTGCTTTTTATTCTAGTGTTATGCTGCTCTATAGCTGGTGCGCAAGAATACAGCAACTTGAAAAAAAAACGAGTCGCAGTTAGAGATTCTATAATGGTGGATTCGGTTAGTATCAATCCGTTTTACTTTAAGATTCAGGATAAAATTGGGATGCCTATTGATAGTACGCAATATCGTGTAGATTATTCTAAGGCTCTCTTGATACTAAACAGTCAGACTAACATTGTTACCGACTCGATAGATGTTACTTACCTGCCACTTCCAGATTTTCTTACTAAGACATATAAGCAATATGATACTAATATTATTTTAGATAATAACAGCCGTCAGGAACAGCTGGTTACCTTGCAAAAGCCTACTGCCGTAAATACATTTGTTCCATTTGATGGTTTACAAACTTCTGGTAGTATTACTCGAGGCGCGCGCGTAGGAAATAATCAAAATAGCGTGGTAGACTCAGAATTGGACCTGAGAATTACCGGTAAACTAAGTGATCGTGTGTCATTACGAGCTTCTATTCAAGATGCAAACGTCCCACAAACTCAAAATGGGTATTCACAAAGACTGGACGAATTTGACCAAATATTCATTGAGCTTTTTAGCGATGACTGGAACATACGAGCAGGAGATGTAGATTTAGTACAAAATGATTACCAGTTCAATAATTTCACAAAACGTGTTCAAGGAATATCAGGAGCGGTACGATTTGATGGTGGTGACTCTTCGGGATATGCTGGTGCAGCAGGTGCTTTAGTAAGAGGAACTTTTAATATAAGTAGGTTTACTGGTATAGAAGGTAATCAAGGGCCGTACAAATTAACCGGGCAGAATGGTGAGTTGTTCATTCTGGTAGTTTCTGGAAGTGAGCGCGTATATGTAAATGGTGTTCCTTTAAGACGTGGTGAGAACCAAGACTATGTTATCGATTACAACGCTGGTGAGGTACGTTTTACGCCTACTTTTCCTATAACTAGTGAGATGCGTATCTCTATAGAATATCAGTACAGCGAGCGTAATTTTACCAGATTCATCGGTTATGGAACAGGTGGTTATGAATCTAAAAGATTAAAAATAGACTCCTACATTTATACAGAGACCGATGCCAAAAACCAGCCGCTACAACAAAATTTAAATGAAGATCAGGTAGCAATTCTAGTAGATGCAGGAGATGATCTAGATCAAGCGATTGCTCCTAGCGCGGTCCCTAGCGAGTTTTCAGAGAACCAAATATTATACGAAAGAGAAATTGTTAATGGCGAAGAAGTTTTTGTGTTTTCACAAGATAGAACCGCACAGCTTTTTAATGTTAGATTTTCGTTTCTAGGCGCTAATCAAGGAAATTACCGATTAGTAAACGATCAGGCTATTTCTAATATTTATGAGTATGTGGCTCCTATTAATGGCGTCCCGCAAGGAAGTTATGATCCAGTAATACAATTGTTTACCCCAGAAATTCTTACGATAGCAGGACTCAAAGCCAGTTATCAACCTACTACAACAACTACTATTAATACAGAGCTTGCTGCGAGTAATAAGGATTTAAATAAATTCTCTAGTAAAGACGATGATGACAACAAAGGCGT
>NZ_MAAX01000041.1 GCF_002162835.1 Nonlabens dokdonensis | reverse complement strand
TAAGTGTTACAGAACCAACTTCCATTCCTAGACCACAAGCACTTTCTAGACCATCAATTGACATTACTGCCAAGTCATTGTCTGGACAAGGATCAACATGGAAACCTTCTTGAACCTCAAGATCTGAACCAATTACTCCACCATTACCGTTTGTTACCTCATTACCATCATTGTTTGCAAGGATAATACCACCACAACGAGTAATAGAATAGGTACCACCATTCCATCCGTCATCATACGTATCCCAAGCATTGATAATATAGTCACCATTTGCATATACACAAACAGCAGTATTGTATGTAGAATAACTACTATACCCAGCGGTAATCCCAGTACTGTAAGCAGTAATGTTGTTGATAGTATCTAAAATTTCCCACCATACTTCACCACCGTAGTTACCAGTGTTTACTTGAACATCAATCCACATATTACCAAGATTAGTAACTGAAGATCCCATTCCGTCATTCGATATAACTGAATCAGCTGCTAAAGCAGTTTGAACCCAGAAATTAGAATCTAGAGCAGAAGAGAAGTCATAGTAACCATCTATTATAAATGTAGCAGTTCCACCTGGTTGGATAGTATCCATAAATGTACCTACGTTAAAGTAGATAGAATCATCCCAACTCAATTCAACTGGGAATCCAGTAGCCATAAGACCACCAAAGTTCTCAATTTCCACTTCAATTTGAGATGAATCACTCACATTACAAGCTGCAGAAGCAGGTGAGATGATAGAAGTAACACCGATATTATTACCCCATGGTGTTTCGAAGATAACAGAAATAGCATCACTTGTTGTATCACAAGGATTTGTTAAAAATACTTCATAAAGTGTATTCTCAGTTAATCCAGTAATAGTGTATGGGTGTGCATAAGCAGTATCCGTTGGAATACTATCGTAAACATCCAGTGAATCTAATACATCAACCAATTCTAGGTTCCATATTGTATCAGGACTTATGTTTAACCAATCTATTGCAGCGCTAACGTCTGTAATGTCTTGTGCTGAAATACCAACTGGCATAGCGCAGTCTGGACCTGGTCCCCAACTTACATTGTCTATATACAAATTACTATAGGTAGTTGCTGGATTGAATTTAATCGCAATTCTTGTATCAGTACCAGTATAAGATAAGAATGGTACAGTAATAGAATCACAGATATTATTCACAGAACCAGCGTAAATAGGTGTAAATGTACTTGCATCATTTGCATCAGTAATTGTTCCTACTTCAAATGGAGAATCCCCATAGGCAGATCTAGCGCTGAATGTAAACAAGTTAGTACCTGCAGTAATATTATTCAATTCAGGAGTGATTAACAATAAGTCTGCATTAAGATCATTATAGTTATACATACTTACATAGTTACCACCACTACAAGAGTAGTAGGAATAATCATATACATTAATATACGCATATGGAGATATCGAAGACATCAAATAATCCCAACAGATAAGTGTATCATTTCCAGTATTCAATGATTCGAAATCGGTGAAGAAATCACCAATAGCAGCACATTCAGTGGCAACTTCTGTAACCATTCCTTCGCTGACTGCATCAGGACAGTTTGTAGAAATGATCATTTCATACACTGAAGAAGCTAATAAACCATCAATTGTATGCGATAAAGTGTAAGCAGTATCCAATACAGTTGGGTTGGTTCCTGTAACATCTGTCATTTCTATAAACCACTCCGTACCGAAAGTACTCGTAGAGTCAATGGTAACAGAAACAGATGTAGTAGAAGTTGAATCAACTGTTACTGCTGTTGGAGGGAAGCAGTTTGGAATCTCCTGCCAATCAAGATCATCAATATCCGTATAAGCATAGGTTTGAGAAGACTCATTCTTGATTGCTACATGCGTATCAGAACCAGTATAGCCATCGAAATTGAAAGTATACTGGGTATAAACATTCGTTAATACAACAGTATCCATTGGCGTAAATGTAGAGGACATTGCAGGATCAGTCATAGTACCGATAATCACCACATTTCCATCATTATAATAATCTTTAGCCCAGAAACGTAATCTGTGATCTTGAGTAGCCAATGAACTAAACTCTGGACTTACCATATACTGTTCTTGATCAGAACCAATAGAGTAAGAATTATACATTCTAACACAAATATCACCTGTATGTGCATAGAAAGCATAGTTATACGCTTGTACATAAGAAGATGAAGAAACTGTAGTGTCAATGAATGTCCAACAGTTTGGTACATCACCAGTATTCAATCCTTCAAAACCAGTAGCATAATCTACAACAGGAGCACAAAGAGTAGTAAAGTCAACAGGTCCAACCCAAGCAGTAGAATCGGAACCACAAAGTGTTCTTGCGTAAACGCTATAATTCATCCCTGGAGTTAGTCCCGTTAAAGTAAATGGCGTTCCAGATACAGTATCAGTAGGCACTCCATTTGGTGCATTCATGCCTTCCACAACTTCAACTTCATAAGAAGTGGCTCCAGTACCTGCAGCAGTAAACGACATATCTACAGCAGTAGTGTATGCAGAATCTACAGCAAGGTAGTAAGGGATATTACATGGGGGTAAAGCGCTTACAGCTATCGAGTCAATAAATACAGTATAACCATAACCGGATGGCCCTGTATATGCAATATCAACTAGTACATCTGAACCAACATATGAGCTATTTATTAATATATTTTCTTCAATATAAGAACCAGGAGTAATAGAATTGGCACCATCATTTGAATCAAATGCAGCTCCTGTGACATTCCAAATTGTTGCCCAAGTAGCACCTCCATCATTTGATAAACGAACACTTAAACTATCACTAAGCCAAGAATACTCATCATGAGACCACTTAAATGTTAATAAGGCATCTTGAGTCATATTAATCATCGGAGTGATTAAGTGTCTATTTGTTCCATAGTTAGGATAGTTTCTTGCCTTTGCGGCTATGGTATCACCAGCGGAAACATAAGGTGTCCAAGATTGATCTCCATTGTCCACATCAAAACAGTCAGGAACCCAAGTGCTGAATGGTTCAGAGAGTGGCATTGCAACAGGGTTACACATTGTAGTGATAGTAGCTGGACCAGACCAATTTGAGTTACCATCCGCACTACCACAGGCAGCACTAACATATAGTTGGTACTCAGAATTTGCATCCAAGTTTATCGCTGTATAAGAAGTAGTAGTAGTGCTATCATCAGCAACACCTGAAGGCGTTTCACCCAATGTAACATTCACATACTCTACATACCACATTGTTTCAGTGTCAATAGCAGTCCATGAGAAAGTAATGTCATCATTGTCGTATGCACCCAATACTAAATCGATTGGAGCTTGACAAGAAGGCAATGTTGTGAAATAGTATATTGATGTCCAAGCACCAGGCCCATCAATAACACCACAGTTTGCTCTTACGATAAACTGGTAGTCACTTTCTGGCACCAAACCAGTCAATTGTGGTGCATTCGAAGAAAGACCAGCATTTGTTGGTGTAAAGGTAAAGGTATCAGCAGGAATATTTGAAGTATTGATTATCTCAATATCCCAAGAAGTTTCAGACCCAGCTTGCCCCCACGAAAGGTCCAATGTAGTATCTGAAATAGAATCAATAGAAATAGCTCCTAATGGTAAACATGTAGGAGGTGTAATAAAGTTTCCAGCAAAAGACCAGTCACTCAAAGGTGTT
>NZ_MAAX01000025.1 GCF_002162835.1 Nonlabens dokdonensis | reverse complement strand
CATAAAAACGCATAATAAATACAATTCATCGACGTTAATCATGATGGATTGTCAAATGTAGTGCGAATAATGTTAATTAATGCTTTCGTATTTAATTGAAATAATTATATTGCGACTCGTTTTTCAAAATAAATTCTTAAAATGAAGAAGTACTTTGTAGTAAAAGCAGTATTTGCGCTATTTGCTGGTATAGCAATAGTGAGTTGTGGTGGTGGAAACGACTACACTACAACATCGCGTGGTACCGGTTGGGACGTAACTGGTAAAAACGGATTTGAATTAAATACTAAATATAAGGAACAGGAAACTGGACCTGGACTTGTATTTGTTGAAGGTGGTACTTTTACCATGGGACGTGTGAAAGATGATCCTATGCACGACTGGAACAACACTCCTAATCAACAACACGTACAATCCTTCTATATAGATGAGACCGAAGTAACTAATGGGATGTACCTCGAGATGCTTGAATTTATCAAAGCTGTTTTCCCACCAGAAGACGAGGAATACCGTAATATTTATAATGGCGCAGTACCAGATACTCTTGTGTGGAGAAACCGCTTAGGCTACAACGAGGAAATGACTAACAATTATTTACGCCATCCTGCTTACCAGAACTATCCTGTAGTAGGTGTAACATGGATTCAGTCTGTAGAATATGCTAACTGGAGAACAGAACGTGTAAATGAACTTATCTTAAATAAGCAAGGTTATACTTCTAAAGACGCTTTAGCAAATCAAGAAGCTGGCGCAACATTTAATACAGAAACTTATTTAAACGCACCTACATTAACTTATGGTGGTGATGAAGAAAAAACTAAAGGTGGAAAACGATCTGAATCTTTAGAAAAAAAGAAAACAGCTAAAGCCGCAAAACAAGGAAATGACGGTGAAGTTTCTGGACTTTACGTGACTAGAAAAGACGGTATTCTTTTACCAGCTTACCGTTTACCAACGGAAGCTGAATGGGAATATGCTGCTTTAGGTCTAGGAAGTGTACGTGAATATAACGCCTATCGAGGTAGAAAAAAATACCCATGGGATGGTCAGTACACAAGAAGCGGTAAACGCAAATCTCGTGGTGATCACATGGCTAACTTTAAGCAAGGTGATGGTGATTATGGTGGTATCGCTGGATGGAGTGATGACGGAGCAGATATTACGGCACCAGTAAAATTCTATGAGCCTAACGACTTTGGGGTTTATGAAATGGCTGGTAATGTATCAGAATGGGTTGCAGATGTATACCGTCCTATGGTAGATGATGAATTTAATGACTTTAATTACTACCGTGGTAATGTATATACAAGAAATAAAATAGGTCCTGATGGAATGATCGCAGTTGTAAGTGCAGACTCTATCCCTTACGATACTTTAAGTAATGGAAAATTGATTGCACGTGCATTGCCAGGTGAAATTCAAAGAGAATCTGTAGATGATAATGAGACTTATTTAAGAACTAACTTTGACAGAAGCGATAATAGAGACTTCCGTGATGGTGACGCTCAATCGACTAAGTACTTTGATAAAAGAGATCGTCTGAACGATGAGAACAATAGAATGTATAATTCTCCAAAGCACAGTGTGCAGTTTGATTCTATCGGTAACTTAGACAGACAATATGATAAAGACTCAAACCGTACATCTCTCATCAACAATGAAGTAAGAGTAATTAAAGGTGGTTCATGGAGAGATAGAGCTTACTGGCTAGATCCAGCAGCAAGAAGGTCTTATCCACAAGATATGGCTAAGGATGATTTAGGATTCCGTTGTGCGATGTCTAGAGTAGGTTCTAAAGCCAAGAAAACTAAAAGACCACGTAACTAGTACGTAAGACATTATAATTTGTAAAAAGCCCTTATTTTAAGGGCTTTTTTAATATTACAATTTGTATGAATACAACAATAGAATCCCTTTATCAATTTTTCATTTCCTCTAATGGTATTAATACTGATACAAGATCCATTCATGAAGGCGATTTATTTTTCGCTCTTTCTGGAGAGAATTTTGATGGTAACCAGTATGTAGAAACTGCCTTAAATAAAGGCGCAAGCCATGTTGTTTCAAACGATAGAACATGGAGTAATCATGAGCAAGTTACAGTGGTAAGCAATGTTTTAAAAACACTTCAAGAATTAGCAACCTACCACAGGAGAATACTTAACATACCCATAATTGCTCTTACAGGAAGTAATGGAAAGACCACAACTAAAGAACTTATCATTTCCGTACTATCTACACAATTCACAGTAAAAGGTACAAAAGGTAATTTCAATAATCACATAGGCGTTCCCTTAACACTACTTTCCTTTGATTCATCTGTAGAAATAGGCGTAGTAGAAATGGGTGCAAATCATATGAAAGAGATTGAATTATTAAGCACTATTGCAGAGCCTAATTATGGCTTGATAACAAATTATGGGAAGGCACATCTTGAGGGGTTTGGAAGTGTTGAAAACATTAAAAAAGGAAAAAGTGAGTTGTTTGATTATCTCAACGCCTCGTCTGGTACAGCAATAATAGGACGGTGGGATCCAGAACAAATAGTTAGATCATCAAACGTGAAGCAAGTATTCACTCCTGAAAATACATCTATTTTCTCTGAAGTACCATTTCTAACATTTATAGCTCAAAATGAACTTATTAAATCAAAACTTACAGGAAGCTATAATTACCACAATGCCCTTTTTGCATATACCGTAGGATTAGTGATGAACATAAGTCAGAAAAACATTATTGCAGGAATTGAGAACTATGTACCTAAAAACAATCGGTCGCAAATAATTACAAGCCAAAACACAAAAATCATATTAGACGCGTATAATGCTAATCCTAGTAGTATGAAAGTAGCTTTAGAAAATTTAGCTCTTCAAAAAGAAGCTAATAAAATAGCGATATTAGGTGACATGTTTGAATTAGGTGATTATGCATTAGAAGAACATCAAAAGATGGCGTCACTTGCAGAAAAGTTAAAATTTCAGCACATTTACTTGATAGGAGAAAACTTTAATCGAACAGAAACTATTAATTCCAAAAAATTCAAAACTAAAGAAGCTTTTTTAAAGTCTTTTCAATTTGATGTTGATAAACAACAAGTTATATTAATAAAAGGCTCACGAGGAATGGGACTCGAAAACATTTTGAAAGCAATGGACATTAAATTTTAAAAGTTTTTCAAAAAAAACGCAAAAAAGCTTTCAGCAAATCAATAATTATGTAAATTTGCCACCGCTTACGAGCAAAAGGTACCTTAGCTCAGTTGGTAGAGCAAAGGACTGAAAATCCTTGTGTCCCTGGTTCGATTCCTGGAGGTACCACTAAAAGCCCGATCTTTTGATCGGGCTTTTTGTTTTAAATAATGTAACTACGATTATATTTACAGACTCATGATACTAGCCATTGACATAGGAAACACTTCCATTAAGATTGCTGCCATCGATCATTTAACCGTACATAAAATCGTACGCACCGAGATTAACTTCTTTAAACAAGAGATAAAGAGTTTTAAACAGTCCTTTTTAAACATTACGGAAGTTGCTTATTGCAATGTAAGTGTATTTCCAGATCACCTACTGGCTTATTTAAATGCTAATTTTGACACCGTTTTTGAAGTAAATAGTAAGGTTCAATTACCATTTAACAATCATTATAAAAGCTTAACATTAGGTAACGACCGCATTGCCCTGGTCGCAGGAGGCTTATTTGTTGAGGCTTCAAACGCGCCCTTACTAGTGATAGACGCTGGTACATGCGTCACTTACGACTTTATAGATAGCCTCAAAAACTATAAAGGAGGAGCGATTTCTCCAGGCTTACAATTACGTTATAAATCTCTTCATAATTTTACTGCAAACTTACCGTTATTACAACCACAACATATAGATTATATAACCGGTAATAACACAGAAACATCGATTCACAGTGGTGTTATTAAAGGATTAACTTTAGAGATCAAAGGAGTTATAGAGACATATACAGAAAAATATCAGGACCTAAAAATTTTAATGACAGGAGGCGATAGCGAGCTATTGGTAAAACAACTAAAAAACCGTTTCTTTGCGACGCCATTTTTGATGCTTTATGGCATCTATAATTTATACCAATTTAATAAAAATCTATGATTAGAAGTATAGTAATTGCAATAGCAATATTAACAAGTATAAACTGCTTTGCACAATCACGCACTTCATCACCTTACTCCTTTTTTGGTTTGGGGCAACAAACTTTTAAAGGTACTATTGAAAATCGTAGTATGGGTAGCATGCTTACCTACGCAGATAGTGTTCATATTAACTTGAGAAATCCAGCAGCTTATGGAAACTTAAGAGTTACCACCTACTCATTAGGAGCTGTTCACTCTGAAACATGGGCCTCTACAGAAAGTGAAAGCGACTCCTATTCTGCAACCTCTATAGAATATGTTAGTATAGGGATTCCACTGGGAAGAAAAGCCGCTTTTGGCTTTGGATTAGTTCCATTTAATTCTGTAGGCTATGAAATCGGTAACGTAACAGAAACATTATACTCTAGATTTACAGGAACTGGTAGTATTAATCGCGCTTACCTAGGCTTTGGTTACAAAATAACTCCAGAATTGAGCATCGGTGGTGAATTCAGATATAACTTCGGTGAAGAAACTAACTCGTCGAGTGTAGCTGTTGCTGGTGTCCAATTTGGAACTAATGAAATTAATGAGACCGATTTCAGTGGTGCTTCATTTAATTTAGGATTGCATTATCAGAAAATGATTAACGAAAAACTCGAGATTCAGGCAAGCGCAGTTTACAGTCCAGAGAGCGATTTAAATGCAAAAAATGAACGCACCTTATCTACATTTCTTTTAACCACAGATCTAAATGAAAATATTGTAAGTACTAGAACTCCTGAACTTGATGAGCAAGATTTAAAACTGCCTTCAGAATTAACTTTTGGTCTTACTATAGGCCAGCCGTTAAAATGGAATGCTGGAGTAGAATATTCTACGCGCGGTAGTAGCGCCATTACTTCTCGATCATTTGCACCTGCAGGAACGACTTTTAAAGATGCAGCATCATATAGAGCTGGAGGTTTTTACATACCCAATTACAATAGTGTAACCAGCTACTGGGACCGCGTAGTTTACAGAGGTGGTATTAGATATGAAGAATTAGGCCTTGAAATAAGTGGTGATGGAGTGAATTCTTCAGACATAAATGAGTTTGGCATATCTTTTGGATTAGGATTACCGATCGGTAAAAGAACTGGTTTTTCAAATGCAAACATTGGCTTTGAAATAGGACAAAGAGGAACAGAAGATTTCGGTTTAATTAGAGAACGATTTTTCAACGTCTCCATTGGTTTATCACTTAACGATGTTTGGTTTATTAAAAGAAAATACAATTAAGAACAACTCAAATCAATATTATGAAACTTAAAAATACATTTTTAATCGCACTTAGCTTTTTTAGTTTCGCTTTCGCGAAAGCGCAAGTATCTCCAGAATGTGGAAATATGTTAAGCCTCTTTGCTGAAGATGCAAAAGCTAAAAATTATGATGCTGCATACACGCAATTAGGTCCATTAATGGAAAAATGCCCTGATGCAAGCGTAGCGATATATCAATACGGTGAAAAAATCTACGAGTATAGGATTAAAAAGAAAGTTGGGGTAGAAACAGAAAACGTAGAAGGACTTTTAAAAATGCTTAATACTCAAGTTTCTAATTACCCTGCTAAAGTAGACGTTACAAGAAAGAAAATTGAGATTGCACGTACTATGCAGAAGTATAAAATAGGTACTAGTGAAGAACAATTTGAAATGCTGGATGGTTTGTTTAATTCAGATCAAGAAAACTTCACTGATCCTAATGGTATGATGACTTATTTTTCTTTAGCTGAAAAGCAATACAAAAACAATAAATTAGATCTTCAAAGACTCTTCAATATATATGATAAGTTAACTAATCATATTGAGTCTCTACAAGATGAAAGATCTAAAGTTGTTGCTGATTTAATGACAAAACAGGAAACTACTAAGCTTACTGAAAAAGAAGAAAAAACCATAGGTTATCAAGAAGCTAATCTTAAAAATTACGGTATCGTGATGGGTAGTGTGAATGGTACCTTAGGTGAATTAGCAGATTGTGATAAATTAATTCCACTTTACGATGCAGAGTTTGATGCAAATCAATCTAATAAAGAATGGCTAAGTAATGTTCTCGTTAGACTTCAAAAGAAAGATTGTACTGATGCACCTTTATATATTAAGTCTGTTAAAGCGCTACATGCTATTAACCCTAGTGCAAGAACAGCATATGGATTAGGAAATATTGCTGAGACTACTGCTGAAAAAATGGAATACTGGGATCAAGCAATAGAGCTAGGTATTGATAATGACACCAAAGCTGCTATTTACTACAAGAAAGGTAATATTTACAAAGGTAAAGGCCAGTATGGAAGTGCAAGAAAAGCCTACCTGGCAGCAACTGATTTGAGACCATCTTTCGGAGCACCGTACCTTCAAATTGCTGGTATGATATCTAAAAGTAATGGTAGCTGTGGATCAAACCCTTTTGAGAAGAGAGCTTTAAACTGGGTAGCTGCAAGATATGCTTATAAAGCTGCGAGAGTAGACCCTTCATTAAAGAAAAGTGCTGGAAAAGCTGCTGCAGCATATAATGCTGCTGCACCAGGAAAGAGAGATGTCTTTTCTAACAGCAGTTACAACTCTGGTGATAGAATCACTTTTAATTGCTGGGTAGGAGAATCAGTTACTATACCTAACTTTTAATGAAATCTTTATTTCACATATTTAAATACACGATCACGGCACTAGCCGTGATCTGTTTTTTTGCATCATGTGATGATAATTTAAAAGAGATTCAAAAGATGGAAATCGCCTCTAACGAGCCAGTAGGTGAAGTAGAGAACATGCTTTTAAAACATACCGATAGCGGTAGATTGAAACTAAGCATCCAAGGCAAAAAAATGCTGGATTTTTCAAATGATGAGTTTCCTTTCACACAATTTCCCGATGGTATAACAGTAAAGGTTTATCAATACACTGATGATCAAACAAACCTCACCACTATAACTGCAGACTCTGGAACCATGTATGACCAGACTAAACTTATAGACTTGCGCAATAATGTTAAAATTGTAACCAGCGACGGTAATACCTTTATGGGAGACCAACTCTACTGGGATCAAAAAGCAAAATGGATTTTTACAAATCAAGCCTTTGAGACATCAATTGTTGATAGTGAAGATGCTCAAAACATAGGTAAAACAACAGGAACCGTTCTTGATGCAAATGAAGATTTAAAAAAATTGATTGCTATAGATCCAGATGATACCTTTGTACCAAAACAAAACAAATGAGCAAATTTTTCAAATACTTCGAATACGCCTATTTAATTTTTGCCGTAGTTTTTGTAATTACTGGCTTCTACGAGCTAGGCATTAACCCTAATCAAGCTTACCTCCTATTTGGAATGGCAGTGGTTGCCGTATTTATGTTTTTCTTTAAAAGGCGATTTCGTCGTAGATTTGAAGAACGCAATAAATAAAAATGCTAATTCAAATTCTTATTATCATTACGATGCTCGTGCTCAGTGCATTTTTTTCGGGCATGGAAATCGCTTATGTTTCTTCTAACAAGATTCATATAGAATTAGAAAAACGACAGAATGATCTTATAGGTCGTGTACTACGCAACCTTACCGCACGTCCATCTAAGTTCATTATAACCATGCTTATAGGTAACAGCATCTCGCTAGTTGTTTATGGTTTTGCAATGGAAACTTTAATGTCCACATTTTTAATACAGTCGTTTCCAGACTATGCTGAGATATTAAATAGCCTGTTAGTACAGACCGCATTTACAACCTTAATCATTCTTTTAACTGCAGAGTTTTTACCTAAAGTATTTTTTCAGATTTACTCAAATGAATTATTGAAATTCTTTGCTATCCCTGCATATATCTTTTACCTACTCTTCTGGCCCATCTCGCTATTTTGCATAATGATTTCAGATTTTATCTTGAAAACGTTTTTTAAATCAAGCGGTGACTCGTTACAATTGAGCTTTTCTAAGCTAGAATTAGGTAATTATATTACAGAGCAAATGGAAAGTGTGGAGATCAAAGAAGATATAGATACTGAAATACAGATCTTTCAAAACGCATTAGACTTCGGTGGTCTTAAAGCTCGTGAAGTTATGGTTCCTAGGACTGAAATGATCGCAGTGCATCAAGATACAAACGTTAAGGAACTCAATAAAAAATTTGTCTCAACTGGATTATCAAAAATTTTAATCCATGAAGATACTATAGATGACATTATAGGATATGTACATAGTTTTGATCTATTTAAATCTCCAGAAAGCATTGAAAAAATAAAACGCAATGTAATTAACGTCCCAGAAACCATGCTTGCTAAAGATGTGCTAAGTTTACTTATCAAGCGTCATAAAAGCATAGCAATAGTTCTTGATGAATATGGCGGGACAAGTGGTCTTATAACTGTAGAAGACATCATAGAAGAACTTTTTGGAGAAATTGAAGACGAGCATGATTCAGATCTATTGATCGATCATCAGATTAATGAAAATGAGTATAAACTCAGTGCTCGTTTAGAGGTAGATCAAATAAATGAAAACTACAATCTTAACCTTCCCGAAAGCGATCAATATGAAACTTTAGGTGGTTTAATTGTAAACGAGACTGCTGGTATCCCAGAAGAAGGAGACGTAGTTATTATCGATGGTAACAGTTATAAAATACTTGAAAAATCAGATAATAAAATCGATCTAGTTCATCTTACCGTAGGTGATCCAGAATGATTTAGGTAGTTGGATAAGTATTTATATCACTTAAATATCTTTAAAATTCTTTTTGCGATTCCGCTTTCGCGAAAGCGAGATCAACACCAGCCTCTCTATTCCTATAAAAATAATGATTCATATGAGTGTATAAAGAGCTAGTATGCTTTATTAATTAGGTGGAAAACACTATTTTCGCCCTCATCAAAAAAATAAATAAATTACAATGGCGGTATTAGGTAAAATTAGAAATCAAGGAGTTATTTTGATTCTAGTAATTGCGCTAGCATTATTTGCTTTCATTATTCAAGGTGTACTCACCTCAAACGGACAAAAACAAGACGATGCAGTAGGCTATATAGGTGATACTGAAATTGATCGTGAGAGTTTTGCAAGAAAAGTTGAAAACGCATCTCAAAACAGAGGCGCAAATTTTTCTCAAATTCAGGCAGTAAATTCTGTATGGGATCAAGAAGTACGTAATGCGGTACTAGCTCAACAAATAGAAGCGGCAGGAATTAAGGTTACTGATGAAAAAGTTGCAGAGCTTGTAAAAGCAAACTACAAGAGTAATCCTCAATTTCAAAATGAAGATGGGTCTTTCAATGAGTCTCAATTTAAATCATTTGTACAAAACATCCAGCAAGTTAATGGCGCAGGATGGAATGATTTTATTACTGGTACTGCTACAAACGCACAGCAAGAACAGTTTTTTAACCTATTGAAGTCTGGACTAATTGCAACAAATGCAGATGGTGAGATGGAATATAGAATGGAAAATGATAACCGTACATTTTCTTATGTAAATATTCCATATACGACAATTGCAGATAGTCTAGTAGAAGTTACCTCTTCAGAAATAAGCGATTATGTAAATAAACATAAAAATCAATTTAAAGTTGAGGCTCAGAGAAATATTGAGTTTGTACTTTTTGAAGATAAAGCTTCTCAAGAAGATAAAGATTCTTATAAATCAGACTTGAGCAAATTATTAAGTGAGCAAACTTTGCGTAACTTAAATACTAAAAAAGACTATACAGTTCCTGCAATAACAGAAGCTGAAGACTTAAATGCTTATGTAGCACAAAACAGTGATTTACCTTATGATAATCGCTATGTAATGGTTTCAAATCTTCCAGCTGCTGCAAAAGCCGTAGCAAATGTGGAAGAAGGAAGCACATTCGGCCCATATGAAGATGGTGAATACATGAAATTATCTCTTGTTGAAGATAAAAAGGTTATTAATGATAGTGTAAATAATAGACATATCTTAATTGCCTATCAAGGTGCTCAAAGAGCTGACCCAAGCATTACTAGAAACAAAGAAGCAGCAAAGAAAACTGCAGACAGTATCTTTAATTTAATAGGTCAAAGCAAGAGCAAATTTGATTCTAAGTTTGAATATTTTAAAGAAAACAAAGAGGTAGCAAACGGTCAAGACATCGGTTGGGTAGTTTATTCAGGTAATGCAAGAAATTACGCAGCAGGATTTACTAAATTTCTATATGAAAATGAAGAAGGTACCGTAGGTATTGCAGAGTCTGCTTTCGGTTACCACATTATAAGAATTGATGAAGTTGCTGCACCTAAAGATGCTATCAAGCTGGCAACAGTTGCAAAAAAAGTAATCGCTTCTAAAAAGACAGGAAAAGAATTGTTTACTAAAACAGTGAAGTTCCAGAAAGCAGCAAAAGACGGAGACTTTGTTGCTCTTGCAAAAGAAAATGGTATTACCTCTACTCCAGTAAATAATTTAAAACCTCTTGATGAGACATTACCTACAATAGGTAAGAACAGAAGAATCATTCAGTGGGCATTTAATGAAGATAGGTCTGAAGGAGACATTGAACGCTTTGAAACTTCTAGAGGTTATGTAGTAGTAAAACTTAATAAAAAGAGTGCTGCTGGTAACATGTCCAGTGAAGAAGCTAGTGCAAAAGTTGCTCCTATCTTAAGAAAGGAGAAAAAAGCAAAGCTGATTATGGATAAGATCATTGCTAGCGAAGTTTCTGAAATAGCAAATAACCAAGGTCAAGCTATGAAAACTGCAGCTAGTGTAAACCGTAAGAACCCAACTATTCCAGGTGTAGGTGAAGAGCCTCTAGTAGTAGGTACTGCATTTGGTCTTGATCAAGGCGCTACTTCAAAGCCTATTGCTGGAGATAATGGTGTTTTTGTAATTAAAGTAACTGCTATAGAGACAGCACCAGACTTACAAAACTATACTTCAAATGCAAATACAATCGCTACACAGGCAGCAAATCAATCTACTTCTAAATTAGTAGAAGCATTGAAAAAATCTGTTGAGATAGAAGATAATAGAGCTGTATTCTATTAATCTGTAGGATATATCAATAAATTAAAAACGCCACTCGACTGAGTGGCGTTTTTGTTTCTTGTTTTATAATACTTACTAATAACTTAAGACGGCATCATCCCACTCAAGAATAATCTTATATCCTTTATTCTTGAAATATTTACGATGCTCAAGTCCACCAGTAGCCAAAACAAAATCGCCGCCCCAACCGCCTAAAGATTTTATTGCTCCTTGATAATCATCAAAAAGCTGCTGCTTAATAGGTGCTATTCCTACCACTGCAGAGATGATCTCTTCATGACGTGTGATGCACTGTTCAAACATTAATAAATCATTTGAGGCTTCTAGAAAGGCATTAGGCATATTACTTAATTCTTCTCTATAGGATGACGTTAAAAGTCCCTTATCAAATTTTGCAATAGAATCTCGGCTGTTTTGTTTTCTATTTAAGTAAACAAAAAACAGTTTTTCTTTTATCGCAGGATTAAAATATACCTCTTTAAAAAACGGCTCTTCATTGTTATAATTATAAATAATAGATTTTTGAGCTGTAGCACAAGCAATATCATAACCACTACCTCCAAAACACTTAAATTGTAATTGATAAGGATCACAACCTAGCCATTGAGCTATACAGGATATTAATGTAGAACTCGTTCCCATACCTGATTTTCTATCAAAGTCTAAAGTAGTCACCGCATCAAAACCTCTTAAAGACTTATTAGAAGTTAAATGCAGCGCAGTATTTAAAATTTCACTTAATTTAAAAGTAATAGGGTTATCACAATTAATACAATCGGAATACAGGTCATGCACATTTGTAATTACCTGATACCACAATTCTCCATCACTATTATAACTTTTCCAAGTGATTTCTTGATCATCACGATCGGTGATTTCTAAGTACTGATTCAATTTTAAAGGTACTGCCAGTGCAGGCACATTATCTAAGACGGCATATTCTCCGGTAATTAAAAATTTACCGTGCGCAGTATATTTTTTGGTCTTTTTGGTTGCCATGGTATTCAACAGATATTATTCGCTAAATTTTACAGTAGTTTGTCGTTCTCTATTCACATGCAATTGCGTGACGTCTGGTCGAGAATAATGACCTACCACGTCAAAGTTTTGCTTCTCTTCTAATACTCTTTTAAAATCCAGAGTCGCATAGATCACTTCCTCTTTACCTATTTGTGGCTCTATAATCCATTCTCCGTCAGGACCAGCGATGCAACTACCACCATTTGCTAGTACCTCAGGCGCATTTTCTAGTATTTGATCAATATGAATCGTATCCTTTGGGAAATCGGCTTTAAACATCGTTGAGGATACAGACAGCACATAACAACGACCTTCACGAGCTATAAATCTCGTTATATCTTTAGTGTTATGGTCACTTCCTGGCCAGCAGGCTACGTGCAAATTAGTTCCTTGAGCATACATGGCAGCACGAGGTAATGGCATCCAGTTTTCCCAACAGTTGAGACCACTCACCGTAAAATCTTTTAATTTGTGAGTCACCAGCCCATTTCCATCACCTGGCGACCAGGTAAGACGCTCGTCATACGTAGGCTGTAATTTACGGTGTACACTTTGAATGATTCCTTGTTGATCTATGTAAACCATACTAGCATACACACTATGTCCACCACGATCTTCAGGTCGTTCTATAATTCCTAAATAGATGGATATTTGTTTCGCTTTCGCGAAAGCGCAAACGGCATCCAGCTCTCCTTTTTCTATACAAACAGCGTTCAAGACATATTGCCTGTGCAGTTCTTTTACCTCTTTTTTATTCCATGCAGCACCATCCATCAGTCCCAACCAAAACGGATAACCGGGCAGCAATCCTTCTCCAAAAACAACCAACTCAGCATTTTCTTTAACAGCTTCTTCTAAAGTGGAGAGAATCTTTTCTAAGGTTGATTTTTTATCTAACCACACTGGTGAGATTTGAGCGAGAGCAACTTTTATATGGGAATTCATAAATTTTAAAATAAGGTTTGCAAACGATCTATAATCGCAGGCAAGTCAATTAATAGAATAGAAAAAACTCCTGCACCTATTATAACTTTAAGTATAAAATGGATAAGTAAATACTCTCTTTTACGTCTAGAAGACCAGATTAATGGCATACAAACCAGTAATGCTCCTGTAATGAGTGTAAAATAATACTGCATAAAACCTATTTCAAAGTATGCGATGAGAACCGTTATAGGTATGATCGTTAAAAACGTAAGAAACGTATAAAACTGTTTACTTACTTTTTCTCCCATAACTACTGGAATGGTCTTGTAATTCTGCGCGAGGTCACCTCTAAGGTTCTCTAAATCCTTAACTAACTCTCTCATCCCTAAAATTAGAAATAAGAAACCTCCATGAACTAGAATCACTGGGTAGAAGTTTTTGTAATACATAAACAAAACAAAAAACGGAGTCACCGCAAGAAGTGCAGCCATCAAATTACCTAAAAATAGAACTCTTTTAAGCTTATGGGAATAAAACCACATAGCAAAAATATAGAACGCAAAAAATAATCCAGCTCTCCATGAAACTATACTTCCCAAAATAAAAGCAATACCATTTACAGTAAAATATACTGACCACAAAGTAGACCTGCTTATTTTGTTTTCTAATAATGTTTTTTGGGGCCTATTAATCAGATCTTTTTCTCGATCATAAAAGTTGTTGATAATATAACCACCAGCAATTGCAGCACTAGTAGCAAAAATTATCATCCACAGCCGGTAATCCAGTAGAATAGACTTTACAGAAAGCTCTGGTGCGATTATAAAGATCGCAGCTAGCAATTGTGCAAATGCGACTAAAACAACATTATACAATCGGACACTAGAAAAAAGACTTAAAGCTTTTATGAGTAATGCCTTAAAACTATTAGAAGTGTGTAGTTGATATGTTTGCTCCTTATTCACAGAGCTAATTTACTACATAGGTATCACAATAGACTTGATTTAAGAATAGGTTAATGTTATCTACTCTTAAATAAACAGATAATCACCATAATTTCACACCTATGAAAATGAGTTTTAAAGCTCGCCTATTCTGTAATAAAAATTCGCTCGCCAGCGCTATGACTAGAAAACTCTGGTGCGTACATGCTTTCTATGTTAGTAATTCCGTTAGAGAAATTACCAGCATTATTTGCTCTTACCTCGTATTCAAAAACATAGGTTCCTTTTGGAATGTTATCAAAGAAGAAGTGTGTCGCCACATCTTTTGTACTTTGATAATAACCTAATCCATCTTGCCATTTGTATTCTGATAGTACATCTACAGGTTCAAAACCACTGGCGCGCATGTCTTTTAAATGCACAAAATCCATATCGGTTTTGGTTCTAATCTCAATTCTAACCGTAACTAAATCACCTATTTCCAATGCATCTTGAGAAGTGATCTCTTTTAATTCTTCGCCAGAATTGTTACTCACTTTCTTATACAACCTCTTTTTTACTGATAAAGGTCCATTATCATCTCTGGTAATTTTATCTAGGTTCTCAAAATACTGCCAGTACAAACCACCGTAACCAGTTACTTCTCCTCTATTCTTCACCTCAACGGTCGCATGTTTTTTAGTAATCTCTTCTTTGTTCAACGAGATTTTAAAATAACCAGTTCCAGCTTCTTTTTTCACCTCATTCATTTTGTTTTCTGGTAATTCTTTTCCTGCCCAAGTGATTTGATTTTTCACCTCAACATCAGTCCAGTTGCCATTTTGTAATAGCAACGCATAAGTAGCATCTGCAGTAGCTTTTGTAGATTTCCATTGTGTGGTTCTTTTCTTTTTCAATAACCATACTTGCAATTCTTCCACCGTTTTTGTGTCGTTATCGATTTCCATAAATGCCTCTATCGCTAGTGCTTGTGTTTCTATATCGCTGCTGTACCAGTACCAAGAGTTGGTATTTTCTTTCCAGTACATGCCGTTTTCTTTACTTACTACTGCCGTTTGTCGCAAACCTTCAAGGATTTTGGCAGCTGTCTTCTTCTCGCCGTTTCTATGCAATGCGATGGCCATTAGTAATTGAGTGTATAATGGTTTTGAAGCAAATTCTTTTTCCGCTTTCGCGAAAGCTACCTTTTCAAAATCTTCTAATACCTTATCCGTCTTCTGATCGAGAACCGACTTCTCAAAGCTGCGTGCATACTGATAATGCCAGTAACTCGCACCGAAATTGTATTTCTTTAAATTCTTATTGCGTTTGAGATAATCATTGAATCTTTTTACCCAAGCTCGATCTACCGCGGCAATGGCATTTTTATAGATGCGATCTGTTTGCGGTCGGTCTTCATCGTTGACTCCTAATTTATTCAAATGACCTATTCCTGCCGCAATATGCCTTGTGATGTATTCATTAGTATTTCCACCGCTGAACCATGGAAAACCACCTGAACTGCTTTGTTTTTCTTCGAGTTTGGCAAGAGTTTTCTTTTTCTCGCGAGCTGTTTTATCCAGATCAAAAAGCGTTGCCAATCGTTGCTGTTTTTGCGCCTCAGTTTGTGCATCGCGCAACCATGGCGTGTGCGCTAGAATTACCGATTTTAATTCTTCGTTTTGCTCTAACTTGCTTTTATTGGTGCCGTTTGCTGCCCAACTGTCAAAAACCTCTTTCACCTTAGGACTGCTATTCAAAATATGCGCTGCCATGGCGTTTGCATAATACCTAGAGAATGTTTGCTCTGCACACTCGTGCTCGTATTCCATGAGGTAAGGCAAGGACTTGATCGCATACCAACTAGGATTAGACGTATATTCAAAAGTCATTTGATGATTTTCTAAGGTAGCAGATGTATGGTTTGCGAGTTTATCCATAGTTACCGATTCTGTCTCTCCTGCGCGAACCCAAAGCGATCTGGATTCGGTAACCAACATTCTATTCGTAAGAACTGGCAAGGTATTTTCTTCTCCATCAGAGAACTGACCAGCTTTTGCAATCACACGATAGGTTACCGCTTGCGTACCAACCGGAATTACAAAAGTCCAATTCACAGATGCGTTGCCACCTTTCTCCGCAGTAAAATTTTGAAGTGCATTGGTATTTTGCAACTCTTGATCTATAGGTTGCATAGTGAGCGCATCAAATAATTTTAAAGTTGCGATTCCTTCTATTTTGGCATCACTTAGGTTGGCTATTTTAGTGGAAAATCTAATCGTGTCGGTTTCTCTAAGAAATCTAGGTGCGTTAGGAACAAGACTCAGTTCCTTTTGCGTCACAACCAGTTTTTCTAGGTATGCCGTCTCGGCTTTTTTGTTATGTGCAAAAAGTCTCAGTTTCCACTGAGTCAACATTTCTGGAGAAGTGAAAGAAAATTTAAGGTTTCCTTTCTCATCTGTTTTTAGTTCTGGTAAGAAAAAGGCTGTTTCTTTCAGGTTTTTTCTTATTTGGACATTATTCAATGCCATCTCTTGAAGTACGAGATCATTGGCACTTACGCCTTCTTTTGTAGAAATGATAATGGCACCATTTGCCGCACGACTGCCGTAAATGGATGTGGCATTTGTACTATTTAAATAGGCTACTTCAACAATTTGTGAACCGTCTAAATTTTTAAATTCTTCCACTGTTATTACTGTTCCATCTAACACATAAAAAGTAATCTCATTGTTCATTGCTACTCCTGGTAAATTTTTTAAAAGAGATTCAATATCTCCGTCTCGATAATTCCTATTATCGTTACTATCAAAATTAGTTCTTAGATAAGTCTCATCTTCTGAAGAAGCATCCCTAGGATACATTCTTGCAATTAATTTACCATTGCTAAGAGTTTCATAAGCAATACTTTCATTATTTCTATAAGCATTTCCACGATAAGTATTAAAGTCGTTAAACTTATCATCTATACCATTTCCATTCCTCGGTAAATAGTTAGGAACGCCATCTTGGTCGTCATCGGCTTCATAATCTTCTATTACCTTTGCTTGGTTAGGATCAAGTCGATTCATAGTCCTATAGCCCATAACTACAACCTCTCCTAAACTATTTTTTAAATTCAAGGATATGACTTTTTGATTGTCTACTTTAATGATTTCGGCATCATAACCGGTGTAGCTAATGATCAAGTGATCGTTAAATCCTGCTTTAATTCTATAAATCCCATCAAAATCAGATGTGGTAAAAATCGAAGTTCCTTTAATTTGAATCGTAGCTCCTATTATTTCGTCTCCATCTGGACCCAAAATCCTTCCTGTTACATAGCCTTCAATTGGTTGAATTGGTTCGAATTTTTTCCTTAGTTTTCTAAGATAATTTTCATACCTATAAGTATTTAAATTAAAGTCTAAACCATAATATCTAATTTGATCATAATTAAATCGAGGCATGTCTATCCATGGATTTATAATATTCAAGTTCGCATATTTGATCGATAAATAAGTTGTTGATCGAAATATATTGGGATAGAAATTGTTGTAATTATTTGAAAATGAAAAACGACTCCAGTTTTTAGTGGTAAATTCATCAAGACTTTTATCATACATACTAGCTAGTACCTCTGCATTCATTCTCTTGTTATCTTGATCTTTAATAATAAAAGACCATTCTTCTTCTGCGCCTGGATATAATTTATTTCTAAAACTATTAGTCTCTATTTTATATATAGAAAAGGCTTCTTGATCTCCTTCTGCTTGAAATCTAGAGGTATAAAATTTATTCTCTTTTTGTACCGAATAATAAAATTTCATCCAGTTCTCATCTGCTTTTTGAAGATCATATTTAAGTGTTGTTTTTCCTCTAGGCAAGAAAATAGTTTTATCACTTAAAATTCCTTTAGCGTCATATGTCAAAAGATTTAAATAAATACCATCCATAGAAGTATGGAAATTTACGGTTGCAATGTTATCTTCTACCTCTACATTGTGGGAGATTATTTTTGGTGTGATAGGTAATTCTTGATTTGCCCAAACATCTACTTTATTGATTTCTTCTACATAATCCTTTTCTATTTCTAAGCTTTTGCCTTTTCCCTTTTCTATGGCTTTTGTATAAATGACGTAATTGCCATTATCCCAATTTTTAGTAATCGGTAGTTTTATAGTAGTTAAAGAATCCACTGTCAATCGCTTTTTAAAGAGAATAGGTGCGGTTTTGTAATCTCCTGATTTTTCACTTTCGCGCAACTCGGCATAAGGGAATTTATTTCTATAAGCGGTATCGTTGCTTTGATGGAATTCGGCTTCTTTTAAGTTAGAAGGAATCACGATATGATCTGGTGTTTTTAATTGTCTTATTTGCACTTCTACCTCAGCGGTAACTAGTTGTCCATTTAAATTCCTGACTGCAACTTTAACTTCGTTGTTTTCTACTGTTAATGTTTGCGGCACTATTGAAGTTATCTCGATAGTTTGCTTTCCAACTCTCACAGTTGTAGCAGCTGTTCTGGTTTCTCCGTTGACATCAGTAACTTCTACTTCTATTCTATAATTGTAGATAGGATGTACATTTTTTGCCAACAAAGTGGAATCTGCTACTGCTTTAAATTTAATCTCTAATTCTCCCTTGCTATCTGTCACAAAATCACCTTCTAGCTCATTGCTGTCTACTATAATTTGCTCATCAGAATAATAGCCAGAATACTTCCACCAAGGTAAGCTTGCACTTCTGGTCACTTTAAAATGAGCCTCTGCATCTGTGATGTTAGAACCTAGTAACGCTTTCGCGAAAGCGGTAACCACAACAGAATCATTCATCGCATAGGTTTCCTTAACCTCTTTAAAACCTGCTGTAAAACGAGGTCGTTTGTATTCTTCTACTTTGAAAGTATTCTTATAGTATCCATCATCAAAATCTTCAATACCGTCCCAAAAATCGCTGTCATAATCACGGTCGATTTCAATCCTAAAATCTCCAGTAATTACTTCTTTAGACAATGTAAATTCTCCATGAAAACTTCCGTATTCATTAGTAGTTAATTTAGTTTCAAAAACAGACTTGCGATTAGCATCCCTTATAGTGATCTCAAAAAGTTCATAGGGCACTACGAATGATTTCTTTCCTTCTTTAGCTACTATAATTCCTTTGAAATAGACTGTTTGTCCCGGACGATAAATGGCGCGATCTAGATAAAGCTTTGCTTTTACCTCCATTTTATCCTCTCTATCTTTATCATAAACATTATAATAGTTATTAAAGGCTTGATGGACTGTTATGTCTTCGCCCTTCTTTGCTATCAGCTGGAAATCTCCTTCGCTACTTTTAGGTTTGCTTAAGGTAGCTTTACCGTTATGATCTGTTTTTGCCACATTTTTACGGTTCCCTATAAACTCAGACAGTTCTAACTCAATACCCTTAAGTGGCTGTCCCGTTTTTTTATCCAATACTTGTACTGTAAGCTGATCATTATCAACCTTTTTAAAAACTGACAATTGTGAAATAGTTATAAGACTTCCTGAACTATTTTTCAAATCATTCTTATAGTTATCAAAAACAACTAAATATGTCCCTGCCGGTAAGCCATTGACTTCGTATTCATAAGAATGCTCGTAAGTATCTTGAGAGGATCTCAAATTGATTTCTTTTGAAAATGCGATTCTGTTTTCCTTTTGTGCTTTTTCTAAAGTTTGTTGAAATAAAGTGGTTCGGTCAAGATTCCTGTCATTAAAATCATAAGGTACTTTGATATAGTGAATTTGAACATTGTCGACGTTTCTGTAAGTGATCACACCACGATGTGGTTCATTTGGGATCACATTATCTTGATGCTGTATATTTAAATTAGGCTGGTAAATAGTAGAAAGCAACGACGTGCATTGCACAGCGCCATAAGATTCTGGAAACTTTTCTGTAGCTTGTTTTGCGATAGAAATGGCCTTATCGCGGTCTTGCTGCCTGTTATTTTTATCCTTATTCAAACTGAGTTGATAATGATAGTTAGCAAGACTGTAACTAACTAGTGTACTTACAGCCTTATCTTCATACGTCTTTAAAAGCTCTTGATGATAATCGGTATACTTTGGCAAGTCTTCTGAGCGTTCTAAAAAGCCTTTTTCATAATTAAGACGCTCTAAAAGAATGCTTGCATAAGCGCCAGCATCATTTCTAGAGTTATGCAATTGTTCTAATAAAGCATATAGCTGCAACACATCATATTTTGAGAAGATAGTGTCACCAGCTGGTCTTTTTAAATTTTGTAATTCTTGGGTAGAGAGAAAAGCATTTTCTTTAGTTATGGCATAGATTTCTTTAGGTTTAGTGATGTTATGGTAACCAGTTTTATAAAAATCCAAAGCCTCGCGAGAAAGCAAATCCAACAAGGTAGGTCGCAATTCCCTACCCAAAGGACGTGCTCCTAGAATCGCATTAAATTCTGAAACAGGAGTTTTACCTAATCGCTTTCTATCCTTCAATGCAAGGTCGTATTGCTTTGAAATGACCGCATAGAACTTCTTAATATCCCAAGTGGTAAAATCATTTTCATCTACCGTTGCGCCAGCTGTAAGTCGCTGTAACTTCCAGCGATTTTGATTTACATAGTCGTTTAAAAGTTTGGCATAAATCGTATGATAAACGTTTTTCTTAGGGAATTTAGCCTCGTCTATTAATTCTTGCAGTTCATTCAAAACCTTTTGCTGCGCATCCTCTTCTTTGATCAAATCAAATTTTGCCCGAAACAAAAAGGTTTTTACCAGCTGATCATCGTCTTTTTTACGTTTGGCTCTTTGATAAATTTCATTTAGAATCTTCTGAGCATCTTCTATTTTATTTTCTACCTCTAGTTTCTCGACTTGGTGCCATTTTTTGACATAATAATCTTGAGCATTCATTTGAAAGTTTGCTGCCAAAAAAAGTAATAATAGAACTAAGATATTTTTCATCTGGAGTAGATTTTGACTTAAAGGTACGTGTAAAATCAAGTTTTATAAAAATAGAAATGAGTAAATGCATCTTTTCATTGAGGCAATGCACTTTTGGTTTGCTTTTTGATATTTTTGTTATATGAAAAAGATCCTTATCGCACTGTTTTTATTTTGTGGCACGATGGCTTATGGTCAGTCCGCTTTCGCGAAAGCGGAACAATTATTCCAAGCTAAGAAATACGATCAAGCATTAATCGCTTTTGAAAAGCTATACAAACAAGACGCTTCAAATAAAAAAGTCATTGAACGATTAGGCGATATCGCTGGCCGCAAAAATGACTTAGAAACAGCAATAACTTATTACAAAAAGCTCGTAGAACGTGAACCGTCAAATGCTAACTATAACTTTAAATATGGCGGTACACTAGGGTTACACGCTAAAAATGTATCAAAATTTAAAGCTTTAGGATTACTTGATGATGTAAAGATGTATCTTAAAAAAGCGGCCGACTTAGATCCACAACACATAGAGGTAAGACATGCCCTATCGCAAATGTACTGTGAGTTGCCAGGAATAATAGGTGGATCAATAAAGAAGAGTCGCGCTTATGCAAATGAGCTGCTAGCCATATCACCAGTAGATGGTCACCTCGCTCATGGATTCATAGACGAGTATGAAGAAGAATATGACAAAGCGGTTATATCCTATCGTAAAGCGATTAATACGGGCGGCTCCATGCTCACGTATCGCAAACTAATTGAAGTATATAAAAACCATCTGAAAGATGAGAACCGAACACGTGAAGTATTGAAAGAAGCCTACAAAGTGCATCCTAGTCCGAGTTTAAAAGCAGAAATTACGGCATTAGAAAATAATTAGTCATCTTCCAGAATTGCGTACTTGATCCATTTAATATTTAGTAATTTTACTAAAATTTTATACAAATGCGCGTACACTTTATCGCGATAGGCGGCAGCGCCATGCACAATCTTGCTCTTGCTTTACATCACAAAGGTGATCAAGTTACTGGTAGCGACGATACTATTTTTGAACCTAGTAAATCTAGACTTGAAAAACAGAATTTACTCCCAGAGCAATATGGGTGGTTTCCAGAGAAAATTACTACCGATCTAGATGCTGTAATTTTAGGCATGCATGCCAAAGAGGATAATCCAGAATTATTAAAAGCGCAAGAATTAGATTTAAAAATCTATTCTTATCCAGAGTATTTATACGAACAATGTAAAGATAAAACTCGTGTTGTAATAGGTGGATCTCATGGTAAAACTACGATCACATCTATGATTTTACATGTTATGCACTATCATGACAGAGAGGTAGATTACATGGTAGGCGCGCAGTTAGATGGCTTTGACACCATGGTGCACCTTACCGAGGATAACGAGTTTATGGTTCTGGAAGGCGATGAGTATCTATCGAGCCCTATAGATCGCAGGCCTAAATTTCACTTATACCAGCCTAACATTGCGTTATTATCTGGCATCGCTTGGGATCACATTAACGTATTCCCAACTTGGGAGAATTACCTGAGTCAGTTTGAACAGTTTGTGGAACTGATGAAAAACGGAAGTATTCTTGTATACAACGAAGATGATCCAGCAGTAAAACAAATAGCCGAAGCAGCCACAAAACCTACAAGAAAACATTCTTACACCGTTCCACAACATCAGATTATAGATGGAACCACTTATTTAGATACTCCAGAAGGTGACATGCCGATTGAAATTTTTGGCGAGCATAATTTGAGTAATCTTGCTGGTGCAAAATGGATGTGTCAACATATGGGAATCGATGAAGATGATTTCTATGAAGCTATTGCTACTTTCAAAGGAGCCTCCAAGAGACTTGAAAAAGTTGCTGAAACTAAAACGGCAGTTATTTATAAAGATTTTGCTCATTCACCGAGTAAAGTTGCAGCCACTACAGCAGCAGTTGCAGAACAATACAGTGGGAGAAAAACGATCGCTTGTTTAGAATTGCACACCTATTCCAGCCTAGATCCAGAGTTTTTAAATCAATATAAGAATGCGCTAAACCCTGCAACTACAGCGGTGGTTTTTTATAGCCCGCATGCGGTGGAGATTAAAAAGCTTGCCCCAGTTTCTAAAGAGCAGATTCTTGCAGCTTTTGATCGAGATGATTTAATAGTTATGACCGATCCAACTGAATTCAAAGAATGGCTCTTTAAACAATCTCTAGACAACAGTGCTTTACTACTTATGAGTAGTGGTAATTATGGTGGTCTAGATTTTAATGAATTAAAAAACTTAGTTTAAAAAGACAGACTAATTTGATGTCAATAAAGCAAAAAAAATGCGATCCTTTGGATCGCATTTTTTAGTTGAGTGAACACAATTGATTACTTATCAATAATGATTTTTTCTACCGTTCTTGAAGCTCCTTGTTGAACTTGTAATAAGTATAATCCATTAGATAAATTTTGTACGTCGATAGATTCATTTAATCGAGATGTATTTTCAACTTCTTTAGTAAATACAACTCGACCATTAAGATCTAATATATGGATCACCGCACCGTTTGCGCTGTCAGTATTTGTTCCAGCTATAGTGAATAATCCATTGGAAGGATTAGGATAAACTGAAAATTCATTTGCTATCACTTCTTCATTACTTAAAACAGCAGGAACTTCACAGAAAGTTATTTTCCAGTTATTCAAGGTACCCAAATCTGCTGGACCTCTGTCTTGAACACCTAGGGTCCATGTACCATTAACCGTCTCACCATTAAAGGCTGATAAGGGTTGCACAGGCGCAACGGAATCTACATAACCAGGTTGACCAGGAGCGGTATTACAACTAAATGCTCCCGCATCATCATCAAATGTTACACCTAAGTTAGGAGTTGCACAACCATTAGGCGATGTTAAAGCAATAGTAGTTCCTGCAGGTGAGGTTAAAGTGATCAATAAATCTCCTGAATACTCGTGCGTGCTTTGTACCTCAACATTGACTTTACCGATAGCAATATTATTTGCTTGATTAACTGAAATGGAACTGGTAATCCCAGTAGCATTATTATCTGGAATAGGTATAGGTGACGAGACCGCTGCATCAATTTCATCACATTGGAAAGTGGTGAAACTTTGAGTAGTATAAGCGCCTTGACCACAATCGTTGATAGGTCTTACTCTCCAATAATAAACTGTCGATGGAAAAAGCGTAGTAGATGAAATTCTATAGGTTGAAGCTGTAACAACCTCATCAACAAACAACCTCCCAAAACTCGCGGTTCTTCCTATTTGAATTTGATAACGTTGTGCGTTAAGTTCATCATCCCATTCTAGTACTGGAGAAGTGCTTATTTGTGTAGCATTATCTAAAGGAAATCTCGTATTAACATTAGTAAATGAGTCGCTTAAAATTCTTAACGTCACCACAAAAGTTCTTTGATCAGAAGGAGAATTTGCTGTGACAGTTATAGGGTATGTACCATCAGCAGCATTGCTAAGTCCAGTGATATCTAACGTGGCATTTCCCGAAGAAGTAAATGTTGTCGAAGATAAAGATGTGTTTACACCGCTTGGAACATTTGATACCGTCAAATTAACAGTGTCATTGAAATTAGAACTAGATAAGAACTGTAAAGGAAAGGAAACACTCTGATCATTACAACTCTCAATTACACTGAGAGAAGATCTAATGGCAAAATCGTTTTGCTCACCACTCACAATTAAGCTAAATGGTTGTGAACCATTTACCAATGTACCTTTATGAGTTACTGTAATCGTATAAGTTCCTGAGGGAGAAGAAACGTCCACCCTTTCAAAGTTATCTACCGTATTATCACCTGTTGTATTTCTAGCAACACCTGTAAGCTTCCATGGTTCAAATACTGTCCCGTTCTGAGTTATTCTAATGTCTAAATCGTTAACAAGTGCAGGAGCTGCATCATTCGCTCCACCTTGATTGATTTGTCCAGCTGGATCTGTCCATGAGATAGATGCAAGTAAATCTTCATTAGGATCTGCTTCTACAGTTATACTATAAGTCTGACCATTCTGTAATACAAGTTCTTCAATTCTTGAACCTACCAAATCGTCAGTTATTACATTAGCAGCTTTCATGGTATTCATAAGACCCCAACCCCATATAGCGTCAGGACCATTGATTCCAGCATCATCTGCTGTGTGCATCGTTAAACCTTTAACTGTGGCAGCTTTCATGAAAATTCCATTTGTTTCATTATAATATTGCTGCAGAAGCAACATTGAGCCGGCAACATTAGGAGAAGACATAGAAGTACCACTTATAGTACCATAAGCATTATCAGAAGAGTCAAAGCTACTAGTCACTCCAGTTCCATTTCCTGTAATATCTGGTTTAATTCTAAAATCATCTGTAGGACCTTGACTACTTCCAGAATTAATACTTACCGAACTCAAACTACCGTCAGCATTTATAGAGGCATCTTGAGCATTTGCGACTAACATCGCATTCTTAGATAAAGAAGAAAATGTCAGCTTATCATATGCATTATTATTATCAAGTGGCTGACTATTTGAAGAATTATCTGAACCGCTATTACCGGCAGAAAAAACTGGTTGATAATATGGAGCATCGTAAGTTATTTGATCAATTATTTGAGCGCTTTCTAAATATTTTCCAATTAACTCTGGTGCACTACCTAAACTACTCGTAGGAACCCCATAAGAATGATTTGAAATTAATGCCCCATTTGCCGCTGCAGCAGCCATTTCAGCCTCGTCAGAGTTCCAATCACTTGTTATAACGTTAGCCTGAGGAGCCATACCTTTTGCTGAAGCATTAACACCAGCACCTACAATAGTACCACTTACATGAGTCGCATGAAAACTATTAGAATTTAAAACAAAAGGAGCGTCACCTCTAGTCGCTCTTTGTCCTGAAGTTGCACCGAACTCTCTATGCGTGATTCTTGTAGGACCTCCATCCCAAACATAAGCGGTCATTCCTTGACCTTCTATATTAAGACCTAAGGAATTACCACTATGAAGTCTATTTGCCCTAGTACTGTTTGCTGCATCAGCATTATCAATACTATAATACACAGGAATTCCATCGTTAGTAACTCTCATTAACTGATCAAAGGTACCATCTTGATTCTCTTTGAACATAGGTATATCGTTTGCTTTAGAAAACTCCAAAGCTCTTTCTTGATCTTTAATAGCTTTATTCTGCAAGTCAACTACCATTTGCTGTAAATGGACCTGATTATTTGATTTGATAATTTCTGCACGTTCTTTATCGCTTTGACCAGACACAAAAGCTGCTCCTAGCAATAAGAATAAAAGGGTAATATTTAATTTCATCCTTAGGTTTTTTTTAAGATTTGCTAAAATATATAAAGAATAGCATGTATTTTAGATTATTTACGTTTTTAACGGATGTATATATGCAATTAACATGTTAATAAATCCTTAAAAAACTGATATGTTTAAGTTCGATTCAAATAACAAGCATATTAAATTGAACAATAATTTTTTAATCTTCTATATTTTAAGTGTGAAAAAGTATCGATTAATTACAGCGACTTCAAACAATTAACCGTATCAATTAATTACTTTTGCACCTTTCCAATATTACTTATATAATCACCCCATGAGCAATAACATTTCTGCAAAAAGCGCCTTAATCTCTGTTTTTAATAAAGAAGGACTCGCTCCTATCGTTCAAAAAATGAATGATTTAGGAATCACTATCTATTCTACAGGAGGAACAGAAAAATTTATAACTGATTTAGGAATAAATGTAATACCAGTGGAAGATGTAACCTCCTATCCGTCTATACTAGGTGGCCGTGTTAAAACATTGCACCCTAAAGTATTTGGAGGAATTCTTAACAGACGCAACCATGAAGGTGATGAAGCCCAATTAAATGAATTTGAAATTCCTCAAATTGATATTGTAATAGTAGATTTATATCCTTTTGAAAAAACAGTTGCTAGTGGAGCAGAAGAGCAAGATATTATTGAAAAAATTGATATAGGAGGAATCTCTTTAATTCGTGCCGGTGCAAAAAATTATAAAGATACTTTGTGTGTAGGTACCGTAGACGATTATAGCAAATTGCTAGAGGTATTAGAGTCTGGCAATGGAACAACTTCACTTGGGCAGCGCAAGGAGTTTGCTACTACTTGTTTTAACGTTTCATCGCATTACGATAGTGCGATCTACAACTATTTTTCAGGTGACTCATCTACAAAAGCTCTTAAAATAAGTGAGCAAAATGTTATGCCATTGCGTTACGGAGAAAACCCTCATCAAAGAGGATGGTTTTACGGTGACTTTAATGAAATGTTTATTAAGCACCACGGTAAAGAGTTATCCTACAACAATCTACTTGACGTAGACGCAGCTGTTAACTTAATGAGTGAGTTTGTTAACGACGCACCTACATTTGCCATTTTTAAACATAATAATGCATGTGGTGTCGCTCAAAGAGACACTATTTATAAGGCATATGTAGATGCACTTGCTGGAGATCCAGTTTCTGCTTTTGGAGGAATATTGATTTCAAATACTGAAATAGATGCTGACACTGCTGCAGAGATACACAAGCTTTTTTGTGAGGTCGTAATCGCCCCTTCCTTTGCTGCTGATGCATTAGAAATCCTTAAAGGTAAGAAAAACCGTATCATGCTGGAGTTAGTGGATGGTGCGCTTTCGCGAAAGCGAGATACTAACAAATTAGAAGTTAGAGCGTCCTTAAATGGTTTTCTAGTTCAGGATGCAAATCTTAAAACTGATGCAGCATCTGAGTTGAAACAAGCTACCACTTTAGAAGCTACAGAAGAACAAATAAGCGATTTACTATTTGCTTCTAAATTGTGTAAGCATACAAAATCTAATACTATAGTACTTGCAAAAAACAAACAACTTTGCGCTAGTGGTACCGGTCAGACTTCTCGTGTAGACGCGTTGAACCAGGCAATTCACAAGGCTAACTCATTTAATTTTGATTTAAAAGGAGCGGTAATGGCAAGTGATGCATTCTTCCCATTTCCTGATTGTGTAGAAATAGCAGATAATGCTGGAATAGCAGCTGTAATTCAACCTGGTGGTTCTATTAAAGATCAATTATCTATTGATTATTGTAACGATAATAATATTGCGATGGTTTTCACAGGCACAAGGCATTTTAAACACTAGATTTATCTTAACTTTGCTACACCCTAATTATTAACGCTTTTCTACAAATTATTTATGGGATTTTTTGATTTCCTTACTGAAGATATTGCCATCGACCTTGGTACGGCAAATACCTTAATTGTTCATAACGGTAAAGTTGTTGTAGACAGTCCATCGATAGTCGCTCGTGATAGAAGTACTGGTAAAATTATTGCGGTAGGAAAAGAAGCTGCGATGATGCAGGGAAAAACTCATGAAAATATAAAAACCATACGCCCGCTTAAGGATGGTGTGATTGCAGATTTTGATGCTAGTGAAAAGATGATCTCCATGTTCATCAAGGAAATTCCAGCATTGAAAAAAAGATGGTTTGCACCTTCTTTGAGAATGGTTATATGCATTCCTTCTGGTATTACCGAAGTAGAAATGAGAGCCGTTAAGGATAGTGCTGAAAGGGTAAACGGAAAAGAAGTGTATTTGATACATGAGCCTATGGCTGCTGCGATAGGTATAGGTGTAGACATTATGCAACCTAAAGGTAACATGATAGTAGATATAGGTGGTGGTACAACAGAAATCGCAGTCATTGCTTTAGGTGGAATCGTGTGTGATAAATCTGTAAAAATTGCAGGTGATGTCTTCACAAATGATATAGTTTACTACATGCGTACCCAACACAACTTATACGTAGGTGAGCGCACCGCAGAGAAAATTAAAATTCAAATAGGTGCAGCTACAGAAGACTTAGAAGTTCCGCCAGAGGAAATGAGTGTACAAGGACGTGATTTACTTACTGGTAAACCTAAGGAAGTTAAGATAGGTTATAGGGAGATTGCAAAAGCGTTAGACAAATCTATTCTAAGAGTAGAAGATGCTGTTATGGAAACCTTATCTCAAACTCCACCAGAACTTGCAGCAGATATTTATAACACAGGTATCTACCTAGCAGGTGGAGGTTCTATGTTGCGAGGACTTGATAAAAGGTTATCTCAAAAGACAGACTTACCAGTATATATTGCAGAGGATCCCTTACGAGCAGTAGTAAGAGGAACTGGACTCACACTCAAGAATTTAGACAAATACAAGAGTGTTCTAGCAAATAAATACTAAGATTTAACCCTAACTTATTGAAATTACCACATGCAACAAATATTCAATTTTCTGATCAAATACAGAAACTTGTTGTTGTATCTATTTTTAATGGTGATTGCAGTAACCTTTACTATTCAATCTCACGATTACCATCGCAGTACAACAATTCATTCTACTGGTAAAATTACAGGAGGAATTCTAAGTACAAGAAATGGTGTTTATGATTATTTTGATCTTATTAACCACAATAAAAAATTAAGTGAAGAAAATGCTTCCCTAAGAATGAGGTTACTTGAAATAGGTGACACTTTATTAGGTAAAGAAACTACCCTAACTTTTACTGACAGTATTCCTTACAACATTTTCCCAGCTAGAGTAATTAAAAATGATTTTTATAAATCAGATAATTACATCACAATAGATATAGGAGCTAACCAAGGCATTCAACCAGATATGGGTGTTATTTCTACCTCAGGAATTGTAGGTGTCACGGACCGTAGCAATGAGAAGTTTTCTAGAGTGATTTCCATTCTTAATTCTCAAATTTCTCTAAATGCTCAAATTAAAGGTACATCCACTATAGGGTCATTAAAATGGGATGGCTATGATCCTTATGTAATGAGTTTAGAAGACGTCCCAAGACTTGCTCAAGTTAAAAAAGGTGACACGATAATCACTGGAAAGCAATCCACATTGTTTCCCTCAGATATTTTGATAGGCGAGGTTCAAGATGCTCAGCTTGTTGAAAATGGTTCTAGGTACAAAATAACGGTACGCTTGTTTAATGACATGACAGATCTGGACCATATTTATGTGATTAAGAATAGAGATCAAAAGGCAATACAAGAAATCGACACTTTAGGAACTAATGAATAAAGATCTCCTTACAAATATCGTTCGTTTTATAAGTCTTCTATTTTTTCAAATATTTCTATTTGATCAAATCAATTTCTTAGGCTTTATTAATCCTATGGTTTATCTTTTATTCATCATTCTATATCCCATAGAGAATAAAAGATGGGACATCATGCTTATTAGTTTTCTACTAGGAATAATTCTTGACACTTTTCAAGATACTGGTGGTGCTCATGCTGCTGCTTGCGTAACCCTAGCATTTACCAGACCTATCTGGTTGCGGTTAGTTTATGGTGAAAGCTACAAAATGAAAAACATCAAGGTCCTTAAGACTAGTATGGACAGACTGTTGTTACTCCTCTTATTTTGTATCATAGTTCATCACGTAATTTTCTTTTCGCTAGTAATATTTAACGGTTCTCAAATACTCTATACTCTTAAACTAACGTTGAGCATAGGCGCGGCTACCTTAGTCGTTAACTGTATAATATTAGCTCTATTTAAAAGTAGAGTAAAGTCATGAGAAAATTATTGCTTATAACTATAGTTACATTAGTAGGAATCATTTTTTTAGGGAGAATGATATATCTACAACTTATCATATCTGATGAATTATCATTAGAAGCAGAGAATAACTCCGTTAAAACAGTATTTCAGTATCCAGAACGTGGTTTTATATATGACCGCAACGGCAAATTAATGGTAGCAAACCAAGTAGCTTATGACGTTATGGTGATACCTAGAGAAACTGGAGAAGTGAACTTAACTGCATTATCTAAACTTTTAAAAATTGAAAAGTCTAGGTTAGAAAAAAAGCTGGCAGACGCTAGTAAATGGTCCAGAAAACAAGCTAGCGTTATTATTCCTCAATTGACACAAGAAGAATACGCACCGTTACAAGAGCAACTCAGAAAGTTTCCAGGTTTTTATATTCAAAGACGATCATTGCGCAAATACCTAGTAGACCATAGTGCAAGTGTTTTAGGCTACATAAGAGAGGTAAATCAGCGTACCATTAAAAAAGATGATTATTACGTACAAGGTGATCTAGCTGGTAAAAGTGGTATAGAGTTGCAATATGAAAAAGAACTAAGAGGTAAAAAAGGATATAAAAAATATACCAGAGATCATTATGGTAGGGCTATAGAATCTTATAAAAATGGAGCAAACGATGTAGCTCCTATAGCAGGAACGGACTTAACCGTGACACTCGATAAAGAACTACAAGAATATGCTGAAAAACTTATGATCAACAAACGTGGTGGAATAGTTGCGATTGAACCTAAAACAGGTGAAATCCTCACCTTAGTCACCGCTCCTAATTATGACCCAAGTCTATTAATGGGTCGTGACAGATCTAAGAATATCAACGCCATACTTAGAGATACGATAAGGCTACCTGATGTAAATAGAGTTTTACAAGGTCAGTATGCACCAGGCTCACCCTTTAAAGTTATAAATGCGCTAGTAGGTTTACAAGAAGGAGTCGTTACTCCTCAAGAAAGATTCAGTTGTAATCATGGTTACAATTACGGAGGAAAGAAAAAACTAGGCTGTCATGCTCATGCAAGTCCACTGGCTCTTAATAGAGGAATTGCTGAAAGTTGTAACTCCTATTTTGCTCAAGTCTATCGTAGAATAATTGAAAGCGAAAATACAGCTCCTGAAGGAATGGACATATGGCACGACCATGTCACTAGTTTTGGTCTGGGCGATTACCTAGGATACGATTTACCAGTAGGCCAGCCGGGCCGCATACCAGATGGAGATTACTATACCTCTCAGTATAAATATAAGTGGTATGCTCCTACCACGATTTCAAATGCAATAGGACAAGGAGAAGTAGCCGTTACACCTATTCAACTGGCTAATATGACTGCTGCTATCGCAAATCGCGGTTTTTATTATCGCCCTCATATTATCAAAGAGATGAATGGAGCACCCATAAGTAATGAAAAGTACACCACAAAAAACTTTACTACCATCGATGCAAAACATTTTGAACCTGTCATAGAAGGAATGAATGAAGTTTATAAAACTGGGACAGCAAAATATGTTCAAATTCCAGGAATTGAAATTTGTGGTAAAACCGGTACTGTAGAGAATTTTGCCAAAATCAATGGAGAAAAAAAACAACTCACAGACCATTCTGTTTTTATCGCTTTTGCTCCCAAAGATGATCCTAAAATTGCTATAGCTGTGTTTATAGAAAATGGATACTGGGGTTCACGATACGCTGCAAAAATTGCAAGTTTACTTATTGAAAAGCATATCAAAGGTGAAATTACTAGAACAGATTTAGAAAACTACCTACTCACCCATAGTCTGGAATATGAATATGCAAAAAGAATAAGTAACAAACCTTTTAATATAAACGAAGCTATTGATCAAGGACTTATCACAGATCAAAAAGAAAAGTCGTTACAAAAGCTCGTAGATAGTCTTCAAATAAAATTCTTAGATTAAAATGGCCATAGGTGATAAACCAAAATACGATTTCATTTCCATTTTAATTTATGCTGCACTCGTATTTATAGGTTTGATAAGTATTTATAGTGCTGCCCCAGTAACGCAATACACTTCTATATTTGACATTAACCAGGTATATGGGAAGCAACTTTTATTCATAGGCGTTTGTACCATATTTATCATAATCATTCTTGCTGTAGAAGTAAAGTTTTACGAGCGCTTTGCTGGATTAATATACGTCATATCCTTGATTTCTCTTGCAGGATTATACGTGTTAGGAAAAGAGGTTAATGGCGCGGTTTCTTGGTATCCCATCGGTTCTTTCACCTTTCAACCCAGTGAATTTGCAAAATTTGCAACTGCTCTAGCAGTGGCAAAGTTTCTCAGCCAGCTCGACGTCTCTTTAAAAAACGTTAGGGATTTTATGATCGTTGCAGGAATAATTGCTTTGCCAGCTTTACTCATCATACCACAACCAGATCCAGGAAGCGCCTTGATTTATGCAGCATTCTTCTTTGCATTACACAGAGAAGGATTATCGCCATGGTATTTAAGTTTAGGAGTTATTGCTTTAGCTCTATTTCTGGGAGCTCTCGTGATACATCTAGGATGGATTATCCTTATTATTTTATCGGTAATATTTTTTATGTATTTGCTTTCGCGAAAGCGGAAACACAAAAAGCGTCTTCCTAAACCTAGAGTTTACCTTTATGTAATTGCTGCTCTAACATGTATTGCTTACACCTTTTCTACCAGTTATATTTTTAATAATGTACTGGAAGACCGTCATAGAAACCGCATTGATATAGTTT
>NZ_MAAX01000069.1 GCF_002162835.1 Nonlabens dokdonensis | reverse complement strand
CTTCCATTCCTAGACCACAAGCACTTTCTAGACCATCAATTGACATTACTGCCAAGTCATTGTCTGGACAAGGATCAACATGGAAACCTTCTTGCACCTCAAGATCAGATCCTGATACACCACCAATTCCGTTTGTTACTTCATTACCATCATTGTTTGCAAGGATAATACCACCACAACGAGTAATAGAATAGGTACCACCATTCCATCCATCATCATACGTATCCCAAGCATTCATAACATAGTCACCATTTGCATATACACAAACAGCAGTATTGTACGTTGAGTTATTAGAATAACCAGCAGTGATACCTGTATTGTAAGCGGTAACATTATTGATAGTATCTAAAATTTCCCACCATACTTCACCTGCGTAGTTACCAGTGTTAACTTGAACATCAATCCACATATTACCAAGGTTGGTAACTGTTGATCCCATTCCGTCATTCGATACAACTGAATCAGCTGCTAAAGCAGTTTGAACCCAGAAGTTAGAATCTAGAGCAGAAGAGAAGTCATAGTAACCATCTATAATAAATGTAGCAGTTCCACCTGGTTGGATAGTATCCATGAATGTACCTACGTTGAAGTAGATAGAATCATCCCAACTCAATTCAACTGGGAATCCAGTTGCCATAAGACCACCAAAGTTCTCAATCTCTACTTCAATTTGAGATGAATCACTCAAATTACATCCTGCAGAAACTGGAGAGATGATAGAAGAAACACCTATATTATTACCCCATGGAGTAACAAATGATAGTAATACGTCATCATATACTGTATCACAAAGATTAGATAAGTATACATCATAAATAGTATTCTCAGATAATCCAGTAATAGTGTATGGATGTACAAGAGCAGTATCCGTTGGAATACTATCATATACATCTAATGTATCCAAAACATCAACCAATTCTAAGTACCAAACAGTATCAGGGCTGATATTCAACCAATCTAAAGTAACCTCAGTATCCAATACTTCAACAGTATTAAATCCAACTGGTAATGCACAATCTGGACCTTCTTCCCATCTTACTTTATCAATATAAAGATTTTGGAAAGTAGAAGAATGGTCAAATCTAATCGCAATACGAGTATCCGTTCCTGTATAAGACAAGAATGGCACCAATACAGAATCACAGGCTACGCCTGCTGTTCCAGAATAAAGTGCAGTAAAGGTATTAGGATCATTCGCATCTGTTATAGTCCCTACTTCATAACCAGAAGGAGGAGCCCAAGATGAGAAGTTTGTAGCAGTAAATGTCAATACATGAGTACCAGCATTAATATCCGTCAATTCAGGTGTTACTAATAACAATTCTGAATTTGGATCATCTCCACTGTACATTCTAATAGCTTTAGAGCCATCACATGTGTTCCAAGTAGAGTTGTACACGTTCATCGTAGGGAATGACCATTGAGAAGTTGAATTATCAACTACTGTATAATCCCAGCAAATAGATGTATCTGCACCACCGGCAAGATCTTCAAAGTTATTGTAGAAATTTCCAATTGCAGCACAATCTGTTTGAACATTCACAACTAATACTTCACTGATTGCGTTCGAACAATTTGTAGAAATTGTCATCGCGTAAACCGTAGAAGGCGCTAAACCAGTAATAGTATGCGCTAAAGTATTAGCAGTATCTAATACTGTTGGATTATTTCCAGCAATATCAACCATTTCGATGAACCACTCAGCCCCAAATGTACCTGCAGAATCAATAGCAATAGAAACCGACGTCGTAGACGTAGAATCAATAGTTACTGAAGGAGGGAAACAATTTGGAATTTCATGCCATTCAACATCATCAATATAGGTAGTCGCATACACGTCACCAGCAACATTCTGAAGTGCTATACGTGTATCAGATCCAGTATATGAATCGAAATTGATTGTATATTGAGTATAGACGTTCGTTAATGCAACAGTTTCAAATGGTGTAAACGTATTGATATCATTAACATCTGAAATAGTACCTACAACAATCTCATTTCCATCACTCCATTGATCAATAGCAAAGAAACGTAATCTATGATCTTGAGTAGCCAATGAACTAAATTCAGGAAGCACTGCAAACTGATAATTCGATGAACCAACTGCATTATCATTAGACATTTGGACAGAATTTATCCCAGTATTACCAACAGTCCAAGTAGAACTGAACACCTGAACATTAGACCATGAAGAGCTGGTACTATCAATAAAGTCCCAACAGTTCATTGCATCTCCAGTATTCAAACCTTCAAATGAAGTCGCATAATCAACAACAGGAGCACAAACAGTTGTGAATGTAACAGGACCAACCCAAACAGTTGAATCTGTACCACACATAGTTCTTGCGTATACTGAGTAATCAGTACCAGGAGTCAATGAAGACAAAGTAAATGGCGTTCCAGATACTACATCAGTAGCTACTCCAGTTGGCGCATTCAATCCTTCCACAATTTCAACTTCGTAAGAAGTAGCTCCAGTTCCTGCCACTGTAAATGACATATCTACAGATGTAGTATATGCAGAATCTACAGCTAAATAGTAAGGAATATTACAAGGAGGTAATACATCTATAGCAATAGAATCGATAAATACAGTATATCCGTAGTTAGCTGGACCCGTGTAAGCGATATCCACCATTAAGTCCGTACCAGTATATGAATTATCAATCAAAAGATTTTCTTCAACATAAATACCAGGTTGTGTAGAAGTAACACCACCTTGAGAATCAAATGCTGCACCAGTTACATTCCAAACAGTAGTCCATGTAGCACCACCATCATTTGATAGACGAACACTTAAACTATCACTAATCCAAGTATACTCATCGTGAGACCATTTGAATGTCAACAAACCTTGTTGTGACATAGTGACCATAGGCGTGATCAAATGTCTATTTGTACTATAGTTTGGCCATGAGTTTCTTGCTTTAGCAGCAACTGTATCACCACCAGAAACATGTTCAAACCATGGTTGATCACCATTATCTACATCAAAACACTCAGGTACCCAAGTACTGAATGGTTCAGAGAAAGGCATTGCAACAGCATTACACAACGTAGTAATAGTAACAGGACCTGACCAGTCTGAATTACCATCTGCACCACCACAGGCAGCACTAACATATAGTGAATACTCAGAATTTGCATCCAAACTCATAGCTGTATAAGAATCAGTAGTAGTACTGTCATCAGCTATACCAGTTTGAACTTCACCTAATGTAACATTCACATACTCTACATACCACATTGTTTCAGTGTCAATAGAAGTCCATGAGAATGTAATATCATCATTATCATACGACACCAATACTAAATCGATTGGAGCCTGACAAGTAGGTAATGTTGTGAAATTATAAACTCCTGACCAAGCACCAGGTCCGTCAATAACACCACAGTTTGCTCTTACGATAAACTGGTAGTTACTTTCCGGTACCAAACCAGTCAATTGCGGTGCATTCGTAGAAAGACCAGCATTGTTTGGTACATACGTGAAGGTATCAGCAGGAATACTTGAAGTATTGATAATCTCAATATCCCAAGAAGTTTCAGATCCAACTTGTCCCCATGAAAGGTCCAATGTAGTATCTGAAATAGAATCAATAGAAATAGCTCCTAATGGTAAACATGTAGGAGGTGTAATAAAGTTTCCAGCAAAAGACCAGTCACTCAAAGGTGTTGTATTG
>NZ_MAAX01000142.1 GCF_002162835.1 Nonlabens dokdonensis | reverse complement strand
TTATACAGCACCTATGGGAGAATTAATAATGGATGTAAAGCGTGCCAAAGGAGACAAATGGAATCAAACCATGAAAATGGGCGGAAATGTATTATCTAAGCAAGTTTATGCAGATGGTAAAGCAGTTGCTAGTGGTATGGGCGGTAGTCAAGAATTATCTGGCGACGACCTTCAAATGGTTATGGAAGAAGCCATGTATTTTCCAGAGCTTTATGCTCCTGAAAAAGCAACCCTTGCAGGTGCTGAGATGATGGGCGATAATCAGGTATACGTGATCAAATGGTCAGATGATAAGAAGACTTTCTATGATGTAAACACAGGTCTAATGGTAGGACAAGAATCTGCTTCAAAAGACATGCAAGGACAGAAGATTAGCGCTTTGATGAGATTCAGCGACTATAAAGAACAAAGCGGAGTGAAATTCCCGATGACCATAGGAATGAGCATGATGGGTAGAGATTTAGCTTTTAAAGTTCAAAAAGTAGAAGTGAATACCGTTAAAGATGCAGATTTTCAATAATATAAATTATTAGATATTTATATCGCTTTCGCGAAAGCGGAATCACATAAAATCATTTTACTAAAACGGCTTCTAGATGTAGAAGCCGTTTTTTTTATTTCGGGATTTTAAAGCTGTTAAGTTACCCTAATTCTAAACAACTCTGCAGGCATAATCGTAAGTTTCTAAACGCTTCCCAAGAAAGTATTTTATACACTTCTAATACCTATTATATAGTGATATGAAAAATATCATACAATAAAAGACAAGTAGCCTCAATAATTTGATACACAAATATTAAGGTAAATTATAGCATTAATGTTTATGAATTCATCACGCCAGCGATAATAGCTAGAATACCTACCGCAAAACAGTAGTAAGAAAAGTAATGAAGCTTTGCCTTACGCACGAGTGATATCATCCAGGTACAAGCAAGTAGACCTACTATAAAAGCCGCTAAAAATCCTGCAATTAAAGGTGTCATTGATACATTGTCAATAACAGTATCGCCTTTTACAACATCCAGCATATCTTTTGCGATCTTACCAAAGATTAAAGGAACTACCATTAAGAATGAAAAACGAGCCGCTTTTGCCCTGTCATTACCTAATAATACCGATGTAGATATAGTTGCACCACTTCTTGAAATTCCAGGAAGCATAGCAACAGCTTGAGAAACTCCTATAATCAACGCATCTTTCCAGCTCACTCCTTTTTCGGTTCTTTTTGCTCTTCCCGCAAGAAATAGCAACAAACCAGTAATGATAAGCATAAAACCTACTAGAATAATTTGGCCTTCAAACAGTTTCTCTAATTGTTCTTCAAACAGTAATCCTACGATTACTGCTGGAATCATAGATAGAACTATTTTAGATATAAACTGTGTTTCTTCATTCCATTTAAAAGAAAACAGACCTTTGAGTAGCTCCATAACGTCTTTTCTAAATACGATAATCGTACTTAAAGCTGTTGCAAAATGAACTAATACAGTAAAAAGTAAGTTTTCTTCTTTATTTCCTAGGTCTGTACCTAGAACAGCTTTACCTAGCTCAATGTGACCACTTGAAGAAACAGGTAAAAATTCAGTTAATCCTTGAATAACTCCTAAAATAATGGCGTCTACTGTTTCCATTTATTTTTTATCTGGATTTAATAATATAGCATACATCTCTATCCCAAAGCCAGCTAAAACTAGCATAGGAGCTAATCGTATTCTTCTCCATGAAAATATATCTTCATTAAATACCGCTGGGTCTTCAGTACCGCCACCAGCCATAAGAGCAAATCCTAAAGCAATAACTACTAAACCTATCACCATCCAGATGTAATTTTTCTTTTTGAAAATAAATTCAAAGCTTGGTTTTATATTTTCTTCCTCTGCTACTTGTTCTACGTTATGAGTAGATGTACCAGCTTTGTTCTGTGATTCTTTAATAACTCCTTTTTTCATTATAATATGGTTGACATTTTGCACTTGATGCAAAATCGGTTATAGTCTTTCTCAATAATAGTTATTGTCACTTGTTTCTATTCTCTTGATGCGATCTTAATAATACAACTGATCTGTCTTCAAGTTCAAATAACGAGTCGTTGCAAAAAACGTACTGATCAAACTAATCAATATTCCAAAAACTAAAACACCTACAAATAAAATCCCTAACATTTCATAGTTTTTTAGAATCTCTAATTCCGGCACCACATCGTTTGCATAATAAACAACCACGGCAAGTAAACCTAGTGCTAGAATTGCTGCGATCACACCTAGTTTAATACTAGTCATAATAAAAGGCTTGCGTATAAAACCTTTAGTCGCTCCTACCATTTGCATGGTTTTAATGGTAAATCTTTTGGCATAAACACTTAATCTTATAGAACTATTGATCAGTAAAAAAGCAATCAAAACAAAAATTCCAGAAACAACTAGCATCCAGAAAGAGATGCGTTTTACATTTTCATTTAATAAAGAAACCAGCGGTTTGTCATAGCTTACCTCTTGGACAAAACCTTTTGCAGCAAGATCGTCGGCGATTTGTTGGATTTCGGTTGCTGTTACAAATTTGGCGTTCAGTCGTACATCTATAGAATTAGGAATAGGATTAAAGCCATCTAACTTAGCTATAAAATCTTCTCCTAGATCTTCTTTGGTTTTTTGCGCACCTTCTTCACTACTTACAAAAACAGCATTTTTAGTATAATCTGCCATTTGCAATGTTTTCTCCAGCTGTCGCATTTCAACTTCTTTAGCTGTGTCTTTAAAATAAATAGACATAGGTACTTGCTCCCGGAAGTAATCGGCTAGTTTCTGGCTGTTGAGCAAGAAAAAGCCTTGAAGACCGAGCATGAATAATACCAAAAACAAACTAATCACCACCCAAAAATAGGAGCTGAATAAACGGCGTTTTTGATAACTGGACTGTGATGACATAAATTTTACAGCTACAAGAATTAAGATACAAAAATAACAAAGTAAATCTTCTACTAATGATTACAACGTGAATAGTTTAATCATTGTTGTAAACACCCTATTTTTGCGCCTTATTACAAGAAGAAACTATGTTACTCTACGATCACAAAGAAATAGAAGCAAAATGGCAAAAACATTGGGCAGAGAATAAAACCTTTAAAGCGGTAAATAATTCTGATAAGCCTAAATTCTATGCACTCGATATGTTTCCATATCCTAGTGGTGCTGGACTTCACGTAGGTCATCCGCTAGGTTATATTGCTAGTGATATTGTGTCTCGTTATAAGCGTCATCAAGGCTTTAATGTCTTGCATCCTATGGGTTACGACAGTTTTGGATTACCTGCAGAGCAGTATGCGATTCAAACAGGTCAACATCCTGCAATTACCACTAAAGAGAACATCGCTCGTTACCGTGAACAAATGGACCGCATCGGTTTTAGCTTTGATTGGGATCGTGAGGTACGCACTTCTTCACCAGATTATTATAAGTACACGCAAGAAATTTTCATCATGCTTTTTGAAAGCTGGTATGATAAAGATGCAGATCAAGCGCAACCTATAAGTTTGTTGGAATCTCGCTTTCGCGAAAGCGGAACAACCACCATCAACGCTGCCACAGATGAAGATTTGAGACAATTTACTGCTACAGAGTGGAACGCGTTTACAGATAAAGAGCAACAAGAAATATTATTAGATTACAGATTAACGTTTCTAGCAGATACCGAAGTGAACTGGTGTCCAGCGTTGGGAACCGTATTGGCAAATGACGAAATCATAAACGGCGTTTCAGAACGTGGTGGACA
>NZ_MAAX01000209.1 GCF_002162835.1 Nonlabens dokdonensis | reverse complement strand
CCCTGATTAATAATTTTTTCATAGATATAGTGGGGCAAACTAATGTAATTGTCCCATCCAATAATGTGTGGGGTACTGATCGAGTTAGGTTTACAGCAGGATCTACTGATGAAACATTAGTTTTAAGACCTGGTACAGATGGTGGGTTTGCGGGAACAGTAGGAACAGCTCCTTTGTTAGAAACAGCACAGGTATCTATAACTGTAGATGCCGTCAACGCAGTACCTATAGCAGATGATAATTCTGCTGTTACCAGAGAAAATGAATCAGTAAATTTTAATGTAGTAAATACAGATGTTGATCCTGATGGTACAATAGACGTTACTACGGTGGATCTTGATCCAGGTACACCTGGTATTCAAAATTCTATATCTAATAGTGATGGAGATTGGAGTGTCAATAATGCAGGGTTAGTAACATTTGCACCAAATCCTAATTTCCTTGGTGTAGCAACTTTAGATTATACAGTTAATGATGACTTTACTTTAGATGGTAATAATGTTTCAGCAACTTCAAATCCAGCAACCCTTGAAGTTACAGTAATTCTAGATAATGATAATGATGGTATCGCAGACGAGGCTGATTTAGATGATGATAATGATGGAATTTTGGACACTGAAGAATGTCCTAACCTAGTTCTCGATCGTGATTTTATTGTGACAAATGCTCAAGCTGGTTTAATTACTGTTGTTGAAGGTGGGGCTTCTGGAACTCCTTTTGTAACTGATGCAGGTCCAGGGAATAATGAAGAAGGTATAAGGTATATAGACCAAGCGGCTAATCCTACTTTTTATAGGATTAATGGTCAAGGTAATGATTTTTCTTATTTAGATGGGAACAGTTTAATTTATAGGCTTTTTCTTGAAGATCCAGGTGAGGATTGGTTTGGTGGAACCACTGATGTTCGTTTAGTTAGTGGAGCAACAACCCTTACTTTAGATTTAACACAAGATCCATTTGGAGAAACTCAGCCTGCTTTGATTGGTGAATACTTTCTAAATGTGCCGCTTACCGCTGCAGCTTTTGGTGTTACTCAAGCAACTTTTGATACAGTCTTGAGTAATTTAGATGCTATTGATATTCGCGCTGAATTTTGGTTAGGACCTACAGGTACATTAGAAAGTGAGCTGGTGCCATTTGATGGAGGTAACTGTGATACGGATGGAGATGGTATAAAAGATACGTTCGATACAGATAGCGATAATGATGGTTGTCCAGATGCTGTTGAAGGTGATGAAAACGTAACTTCAGATCAGTTAATCGGTGCAGGTCCGAATGCTGGAGCTATTGATATAGCTAATCAAGGAGGTGTCGATGCTGATGGTGTTCCAAATTTAGTTAATAACGCTGGGGCAGCAGATTCTGGAGGAGACCAAGGTCAAGGTGATACCTCAAACGTTACTACAGCTACTCAGGTTCAAATTACAATGCAACCTTCTTTTAGCGAGGTCATTTTGGAAAATGGTAGTGTAACTTTTTCTGCCACTGCTGTTGCTCAAAATACTGAAACTTTCGTTGGTGGTGCGCCAGATTATAATATCCCACCTGCTGTTAACTCTTCATCTAATTTGATTTATCAATGGCAGGAAAGTTCGGATAATGGTGCTACCTGGACAGATATAACCACTGCTGGTAGTAATCCAACTTTTTCAGGTTTTAATACTGATGCATTAACTCTTACCAATGTCCCGCTTTCTTATAATGGACGTGATTTTCAATTAGTAGTTTCTCATAGTGATAATTCTTGTACTCTTTTAGATACCCAAAATTCAAATTTAATAGTAAGTCCTGATTCTGATAATGATGGTATAGGGGATGATGTTGACCTAGATGATGATAATGATGGTATTCTAGATAGTGTGGAATGTTTTAGAGAGCCTACAGTTGTTGGTACATTTGATAATACTAATACTTCTTTTGATTGGATAGGTGGTGGTGGTAATGGAAATGCTAATCTTAATTTTCTTACCATAAACTCAGTTCAATACAGTAATTTTATTGTACCTGATAGTTATGAGGAGAATTTTGCTACTACTTCTGGAAATGTTGTTTATGAGCAATTAAATGCCACTTCAGGTCAAGGTACAGGTCCTACAGGTAATAATATAGAAAATCCTAATTGGAATAGTATAATCTTAGGTGCTTTTAGAGATACAAACTTCAATCATTACCAAGCAATGTCAGGTTCTGTCTTGGATACTGATTTTTATACGTTGACTTATAATGTTCCGGTAGCAATCTCTGGAGAGTCCTTTCTTCTAGTTTCTGAAAGAGATGGTAATAATGGTTTTGAAATAGAATTATATGATGTAAATGATAATCTATTAGGTACTACCCTCATGATTGATACGCCAGACTATATCGACACAGGTATACCTACCGCGCTATCTGGTCAAAATATCAATATTGCTGTTGTTGCACTTGCAGATATTGCTCCTTCTGGTTCTGTGATCAAATATATTAATGTTTCACCTCTTACAAATGGAGATGGAGGTGATGGTAAAATATTTATAGTTACTGATTCACCTACTTGTGCTGATACAGATGGTGATATGGTCGTTGATAGTCTAGATCTAGATGCTGATAATGACGGTATTTATGACGCTGAAGAAGCTGGGCATGGACAGCCTTACGTAGATGGAAGGGTCACTGGACCAGTTGGTACAGATGGTGTTCCTGATTCAGTTCAAGCCAGTGGGCAAGAGAATAATGGAACAGTAAATTATACAATACAAGATTCAGATGGTGGCCTTCAAGAACCTGATTGGAGAGATACGGATTCTGATGAAGATGGTTGTTCGGACGCTAACGAAGCTTATTTTGATCAAAATGCCGATGGAGGCGATGATGGTCAGTATGGTGTAGATCCAGCAGCTGTTGATCCTGCAAATGGACTTGTTCTTGCTGCTAGTTATTCTGCTTCTACTCCTGTTGATTCTAACGGTAATTCAATTGATGATTACACAGAGAGTGGTCCAGACGTAGATGGAAACGGTGTGCCTGATAGTTGTTTGATTCCTGTTGATACTGACGGAGATGGTGTCTTTGATAATAATGATATTGATGATGATAATGACGGAATTTTAGATACTGTTGAATCAAGAGGTTTGGGAGATCCATCTCAAGATAATGATGGTGATGGTATATTAAATTATCGTGACCCTGATTTTTGTACCCTTAATGTAAATGGTGTTTGTGCATTATTAGATGGTGATAATGACGGTATTCCTAATCATTTAGATTTGGATTCTGATGGAGATGGTATTCCTGATAATAACGAAGCTCAAGTAACTTTAGGTTACATACCAGCTACAGATACTAATAATGATGGTATCCCAGATGTTAATGCAAATGGTTTGCCCACTAGTTATGATTTTAATGGTGATGAATTAGGTTTGTTGCCAGTTAATACAGATACTGTTGATCAGCCTGATTATTTAGATTTAAATTCTGATAATCAAGGTGGTAGTGATACGGTTGAAGCTGGTTTAACCTTGTCAGGTATTGATGAAGATAATGATGGATTAGACGACGCAATTGATACAACCCCTGGATTAACAGGAACCTATGCCGATCCAAATGGAACAATTAATGATACGGCTGCTCTTCCTGATACTGATGGAGACTTAAATGAAGGTGGAAATGTTGATTTTAGAGATCGTAGACTACCTAATGATGCAGATGGTGATGGTGTAAATGATATTGATGATCTCGATGATGATAATGATGGTATTACTGATGTAGTTGAAGGATTTGAGTTCTTTACAGA
>NZ_MAAX01000143.1 GCF_002162835.1 Nonlabens dokdonensis | reverse complement strand
TAACGAGTGAATCTCATTCAAATGATGCACCACAACTTCATTATCAGGAATCTTCTCCTCAGTAATATGAAACCATATCGTTTTTAAACCAATATTCTGAGCACCTTTAATGTCCGCTTCATAGCTATCGCCTATCATTACACTGTTCTCGATAGATGCATTTGCCATTTTGAGAGCTTGCAGAAAAATTTTAGCATCTGGTTTTTTAACTCCGGCTGTCTCTGCGGTAAGTAATACGTCAAAGTACTTTTCTAGACCAGAATTTTTGACCTTGTTTTGTTGCACACCGTTAAAACCGTTAGTTATAAGATGTAATTTAAATTGAGTCGCTAGAGATTCAAGCATTTCTATACAACCGTCAAATAAGTGATTGTAATTAGGTAGGTATTCTATGTATAGGTCTGCAAAGAGATTAATTTTTGAATCCTCGATTTCATAATTGCAAGCGTCAAAAGCACTTTTCAATCGCTGGTATCGCAAGTTTTCTTTAGAAATTTTATTTTCCCTAAACATTCTCCAGAATTGAAGATTGAGAGGTTCATAGACGGCAATAAAATGCTCTAAGTCTAATGCCACATTGTACTCTTCAAATATTTGCTTATACGCCAGTTTGCTATTAAGATCAAAATCCCATAAGGTATGATCTAGGTCAAAAAAGACATGTTCAATATTTTTAAACTTTTCCTTCATAAATGTATTTTAAAAGAGTAGTCGCATGACTTTTCAAACCTTTTTCAAACTGGTTGTAATCATACATTACAATAAATGATCCAGCAACCTCAGCAACTCTTTGTTTTAATTGTGTTACGATTTGTTTCTGTCCATTAAGCATGTTGCCTGATACACTCTTATAATGTAAAGCATAAGGATGTATAAGTAATGGAGTCTGAACTTCGTAATCTAGATCATAAAAATAGAAAGGATGACTGGTACTCGCCCTAAATCCAGGCATCGTTTCATATCCCATACTATAATCCTCAAGTTTCTCTGTCTCCACTAGTCGTTTATAATGGCCAGGAGTTACAATTTTAGAATAAGCAGCCATAGTTTTACGTAATGGCCTATTAGATATTTCTTCATATTTTTTACTTTGAGCCTTGAGGTCCTTATCGCTACATAGAAAAGAAAATCGCACTCCTATCTCAACATAATCGGCTATTTTCTTTATTGACTCTCTATACTTACGATAGCGATAGACAGTACCATTATCTATGCGGTTGTAATTTCCCAAATGAAAGAAAAAGATCATATCGTCATTTGAGCTGCAAGGTTTTCTTTTCTTTTTCCACCTAACTTTAATAATCTCAATCAATCTTTCATAATTATCATAGGGATCAGTTTGTAAACCCAGAAGAACTAAGAATTGAGTCAATATGCGCTTAACTCTTAAACGCTTTAGATGTTGCAAGAACATTATAAAATTATCTATTACTCCACGGCTAGCATACTTATAAAATGAGGCTACCTCTATAGCAACTGTTGTTTTTAACTGCTGCTCTCTTATTAAATTAACCTCAAAACTTTGATTGATAAGCGTGAGAAATTTTCTTACCCATAAATCTACTAAAGGAAGCATGATAAAATTGCCCTTTACAGCTACACTTTCTTTTGCACTATACCTACCTAAATCGTCCTTAACTTGTGGTAAATATTCTTCATACCTAGACAATAGATAAAATGAGGCAGCAAAAATATCAAACGGTATAGTACTAGAATCTGGAGCTTTAAAAAATACTGGTAGATGATCCCAGCTGTGGTACTCAATTTCATAATTATCGATACCATTTTCATCGAGCAATCCATGAGACCAGATAAACAACTCTTCTCCTAATGGCTTTGTACCATAGCTAAATTTAATTCCGGAGTGACTCACAAATTTGCTAACATCAGAAGTAAAATTAAACTCTTGCCGCATAAGACGTTTGAAAATATGCTTAAAGATGTATTCTTTACGAGGTGTTATATTAGAACAGTAAACTAATATCATTACATCAACCCTTCATCTGCAAAGCTGTAATAACCTTGCTGCGTTATAATTAAATGGTCCAGCACCTTGATGTCTAACAACTTTCCTGCTTCTACTAATTTAACGGTAAGCGACTTATCTTGCATACTAGGTTTTAAATTACCACTAGGATGATTGTGAGAAAGAATCATCGCTACAGCTCCAGCCTCTATTGCTTTTTTAAAGACTAATCTTGTATCTACTAAAGTTCCTGTAATACCACCTATGCTTATATTTTTCTTCTCTACCACTTTGTGACTGTTATCAAGTAACATTACCCAAAACTCTTCATGTGGTAACTCGCCCAAGATAGGTTGCATTATCCTAAAAGCGTCATTTGAGGAGGTTATTTTAGGTAATTGTACAGGCATTTCCATAGCTCTACGTTTTCCTAATTCTAAGGCTGCGGCTATTGTTATTGCCTTAGCTTCACCTATACCTTTATAAGACATTAATTGTTTAAGACTCTTTTTACCCAAAGTATCTAACGAGTTACCAGCGTCCTTAACTATTAAACGGCTTAAGTCTACAGCACTCATTTTGCGCGTACCGCTACCTATCAAAATAGCAATCAATTCTGCCTCAGAAAGAGACGCGCTACCTTTATGTAATAATTTTTCTCGAGGCCTATCGTAAAGCGACCATTCTTTGATAGAAAAATGAATATGATCTTCATCCATGAAATAAAGATAAACGTTATCTCACAAAAACTGGTTCATTTTCTTTAACCGTTTCACTCTCTGAAAATTTATAATCATCCTGAGCAAAATTCTTAATTCCATCTAATGAATTAATTTCATTTTCTACAAGGTATCTAGCCATGGTACCTCTAGCCTTCTTAGCAAAGAATGAAATAACCTTCAGTTTACCATTTTTGTAATCTTTAAAAATCGGACTAACTAATTCACCTTTAAGGTTTTTCTTATCGATAACTTTAAAATATTCATTGCTGGCTAAATTAACTAATAATTCTTTTTCTTCCAGTTCTTTATTTAAGGAAGGTGTGACTTTATCTTTCCAGTATTCATAAAGGTTTTTATTTCTTTCTATAGGTAAAGATGTTCCCATTTCTAGTCTATAAGGCTGCAAAAGATCTAATGGTCTTAAATAGCCATACATTCCTGATAAAATACGCAGTGCTTGTTGTGCATAGTCTAAGTGATCTGTATCCAGACTGTAAGCGTCAAAACCAGTATATACATCTCCTGCAAAAGCATATATAGCAGGACGTGCATTTTCTTTAGTAAAATTTTCTTCAAACTCTTTATAACGCTGGTAATTTAGATCTGCCAGTTTATCTGAAATGCTCATGAGAGCAGCAACTTCTTTCTTGCTCATGCGCTCTAATTTTGCATTTATTTTTATAGCGTCCTCAGCAAATAATGGTTGCGTGCCTCTTGAGGTAGGTAATTTAGTTTTGTAATCAAGTGATTTTGCAGGTGATAATAATATTTTCATTGCTTAAGAATTTGAAAAGTAAAAATAATATTCAGAAGTCTTTACTCCTCTCAAATTCTAGTTAACTTCTCTATATCACTATGAAGTTTATTGATTTCAATGTTCTGGACAATTGTAATGCTGTATTTTTAATCTCAATGAATTTAATTCTTTAAGAGGTCGTTTCCATATCGCTTTCGCGAAAGCGGAATCATAACCAACTAAGGATTACATATCCTTAGAATTTTCTGTATAAACGCGCCATTTATTGATACACTCTACCATATCTGATGGTACATCGCTTGTAAAGCTCATCCATTCTTTTGTGTGTGGATGCTCAAACCCTAATGTTCTAGCATGTAACGCCTGACGTGGTAAGACTTTAAAACAATTATCCACAAATTGTTTGTACTTAGTAAAATTAGTTCCTTTAAGTATTCTATC
>NZ_MAAX01000068.1 GCF_002162835.1 Nonlabens dokdonensis | reverse complement strand
CTGTTCCTAACGGTAGCCTTACTGATATGACTATTAATGTAAAAAAGCACATTACTATTGATCAGGTGAATGAAGCTTTTTTCGCTTTCGCGAAAGCGAATCCTAACATATTTTCCTACACAAACACGCCATTAGTCTCCATTGATATTTCTGGTAGTCCTTTTTCTTGTATTTATGATGCTGAAATGACAAGTGTCATAGGTAAAATGGTAAAGATTATAGGATGGTATGATAATGAAAGCGGTTATTCAAACCGTTTAAGAGATATAGTATTATACGCTAATAAATTAAACAATCTAAAAAGATAAGTTAAAAAACATCGATAAACGGTATGTTGAAATGGATAATCTTGTTTATTTAGTGATTTTTCATTTACAAAAGATATATTTGTTTATTAACATTAGAAAGTGTCTTTAAGGCTGTTACATAAAATATTTGTGCTTGTATTGCTGTTAGGAGTTTCCATAAGCTCCTTTGGCCAGAGTGATACTGTATCTACTTCTAGCCAGCAAATTGCAGTTGACGCTATTTTAGAAAAAGCGCATATTGCTCTTCAAAGCGCAGATTACAGTAAGGCTAATGTCCTAATCAACAGTGCTTCAGAAATCGCAAAAGATTCCATCATCCATTCACAAACGGAGATGGTTAGGATTTCATACTATCAAAATACCAGACAGCTTTCTAAAGCAGAAGAAGCTATCAAAAGACTATCATCTACTTTAGATAATAGTTCGCAAGAATTTGCTCAATTATTGTTATTAAAAGCAGATTTACTTATACAATCAAATGATTTAATACTTGCTAAAGACGCTATATCTGATGCTCAAATCATACTCACGCAAACACCTAATGAAAAACTAGAGGTATTATTGAAATTGCGTAAGGCAGAGTTGGACCTTAAAATAAAAAATTACACATCTGCCAAAGAAACTCTTACTACTTTAATACCTATTTTCTTAGAGAATAAGCAGTATTACTATGCCTCAAGAGCACAACATGACGTAGCAGAAGTCTACATAGAAAATGGAGATTATAATGATGCAACAAGCATCTTAACAAATTGTATCGCTCTGGCAGAGAAATACAACTTCAGTCACATTCTCAAAAATGCCTATTTAAGATATTCTCAGCTATTAAAATTAGATGAACAATTTAAAGAAAGTATTTATTATTTAGAAAAATATACAGAACTAACTGGTTCAGAAACAACTGCTATACAAGCCACTGCTAATAATATCGAAATTGAAAAATTAAGAAAAGAAAATGAAGCCTTACTAGCGTCAAATACCGAAAAGACTAAAGAACTAAGAGGAGTAGATACCAGTTATATCTTACTTTGTGTATTTATCACCCTATTATCGTTACTTACTTTATCACTATTCAAAAACAATAAATTAAGGGCAAAAAGTAATAATGTTTTAGAAGATAAAAACTCTGCATTGATTGATGAAAGGGACAGAGCTAAGGATGCTGCAAAAATTAAAGCCGACTTTCTTTCTACAATTACACATGAATTAAGAACACCACTTTATGCAGTTACTGGATTAACACATTTATTATTAGATACTAAGCCTAGAAATGATCAGAAAGAACATCTAGAAACTTTACAATCATCTGGAGAATACCTTTTATCTCTTATTGACAACATACTTGACTTTAACAAATTAGAGGCAAATAAAGTAGAGCTCGAAGCAATTCCATTTGATTTAAGTAAAAGAGTACATGACATAGGATCTTCACTTAAAGGTCAGGCTACAGACCAGAATAACAACTTACACATCGAGTATGACAACTCTATTCCTGCTAGGCTGCAGGGAGATCCTGTGAAGATTTCTCAAATACTTATTAATCTGATAGGCAACGCTATCAAATTCACTAAAGACGGTGATATTTATGTAAGAGTAAATAATAAAAGCTCCACTGCTGATAAGTGTTTAGTACATTTTGAGATAGAAGATAATGGTAAAGGAATATCAGAAGAGAAGCAACAAGCTATTTTTGAAAACTTCACACAAGAAGGTAGTAGTACTACTCGAGAATATGGAGGCACCGGTTTAGGTTTGGCAATTGTTAAAAACCTTGTCACTTTAATGGGTAGTGAAATTATTCTCAATAGTGAGGTAGGAAGTGGTAGTAAATTTTCTTTTGAAATATGGTTTGATGTACCAGATACTAATAAATTCTTTGATGAGAACCAGTTTTCAAAAAGAAGTACCAAAACCTCTCATAAACCAAATAAAAGAAAACTTTCCATCGAGGATCATACTAAAACAATTCCTGTAAGTGAAAATAAAATTGACGAAGTGAACGAACCTAAAATGGAAGTTCCTTCACATAAAGAAGAGGTAATAAGCACAAAACAAGCTACTCCTGCAGAACTATCAAATAAGTTAATACTTGTAGTAGAGGACAATAAAATCAATCAAATGATCACTAGGAAAATTCTAGAATCTAAGAAATTTTCTTGTGACGTAGCAAATAACGGACTTGAGGCTGTAGAAGCAGTGAAAAGTACCAATTATGATTTGATCTTAATGGATATTCACATGCCTATTATGGACGGTAAAGAAGCTACTAAAAACATTAGATCTTTTGATCCCGAGATACCTATTATAGCACTTACCGCTGTGACTTTGAGTGAGTCAGAAAAAGACTTTTATGAAATAGGTTTTGATGATATTATTCCTAAACCGTTTAAAATTGAAGAGTTTTTTGAGAAAATTCAAAAAGCTTTTACAAATTTTGAAGTATTATAGTTGAGGCTTAGCATCTATGAAGCTTGTTCTTATAGGTAAATAATATACATTCTCCAGACGGTACTGTTTCAATCTTATGTAGTCTTTCTCTGTAGTTATTATTAAACTTTTAGTTCTGAACATTGTAATTTCTTCATTTGAGAAGTAATGATGATCCTTAAACTGTAAATGTGTTACAGTAACAAACTGAGATAGATGCTGCACAAACGTTTGTGGCTTTGCGATTCCTGTTACTATAGTTACAGCCTGATCTTTTAAACTATTCAAGGCTATCGCCCGTTCCTCATTGTGAATATAATTATCATATCGAATAGTAGAAAAATATAAACTTTGTGATGAGCTTAGTTTTAATTTGCTTGCTATCTTCTCGCGATCTACCAGTGATAAGTCTACAGGACACTTTGTAACAATGACTGTGTTTGCTCTTTTAGCACCTCTTGAAGACTCTCGTAGGTTTCCTGCTGGTAAAATGTAATCATCAACATAGAGCTTGTCATAACTTGTTAACAGTATGTAATGACTAGCTTTTACATGTCTATGTTGATAAGCGTCATCAAGAAGTATAATGTCTAAGTCATGATTTTTAAGCAAACTGTTTATTCCATCCACGCGTTTCTCACACACGGCGCTCACTATCGCATCCCTGAATTTCATTTTAATTTGCAACGGCTCATCTCCTACTCGCTCTGGTGAATCCTGTTCATTCAGTTCTATGTAACCAGTCGTTTTTCTACCATAACCACGACTTAAGACTGCTACTTTTTTATCAGAATGAACTCTAATTAAATATTCTATCATGGGTGTTTTTCCTGTTCCACCAGTACTCAAATTACCCACCGCAATTATAGGTATCTCAAATTGTTTTTGATCCATTATTCCCAGATCAAAAGCCCAATTGCGCAGGGAAGTGATCCCATCATATAGAACTGAAAATGGATATAATAAGAGACGTAATTCTTGCATGAGTTCAAAAGTAAGTTAATTTTACAACAGACTTGAATACCCTTATTATGAAAATTAAAGATGTTATCTCTCAATTAGAATTACTCGCTCCTCGACATTATGCCGA
>NZ_MAAX01000139.1 GCF_002162835.1 Nonlabens dokdonensis | reverse complement strand
TCCATCCCGTTATTCAATTCAAGAATGTATTGAACGTGGTCTTACCTACAGTGTACCTCTAAAAGCTCGTTTAAAATTATATTGTACAGATCCAGAACACGAAGATTTTGAAACCATAGTTCAAGATGTTTATTTGGGTACAATACCCTATATGACTCCTAACGGAACCTTTGTGGTTAATGGAGCCGAACGTGTTGTTGTTTCTCAATTACACCGTTCGCCTGGTGTATTCTTTGGACAATCGTTCCACGCAAATGGAACAAAACTATATTCAGCCAGAGTAATTCCTTTTAAAGGTTCTTGGATTGAATTTGCTACCGATATAAATCAAGTAATGTACGCTTATATCGATAGAAAGAAAAAATTACCAGTAACTACGCTTTTCCGTGCTATCGGATTTGAAAGAGATAAAGATATTTTAGAGATATTTGATCTTGCCGAAGAAGTTAAAGCTACAAAAACTGGACTAAAAAGATATTTAGGACGTAAACTTGCTGCTCGTGTTCTTAAAACATGGCATGAAGATTTCGTAGATGAAGATACTGGTGAGGTTGTTTCTATAGAACGTAACGAAATTGTTTTAGATAGAGATACGATTCTAGAAAAAGATCATATTGACGAAATATTAGAATCTGGATCAAAAACAATTCTTCTTCATAAAGTAGATAATTTACAATCAGATTATGCTATAATTCATAATACCCTTCAAAAGGATCCAACAAATTCTGAAAAAGAAGCGGTAGAACATATTTATAGACAATTACGTAATGCTGAGCCGCCAGATGAGGAAACTGCTCGTGGTATTATCAATAAATTATTCTTTAGTGACCAACGTTATAATCTTGGTGAAGTAGGTCGTTTTAGAATGAATAAAAAATTAGGTCTTGATATTCCAATAGATAAGTTAGTTCTTACTAAAGAAGATATAATTACTATTATTAAATTCTTAATCGAGTTAATTAATTCAAAAGCAGAGATTGATGATATTGATCACCTTTCAAATCGTCGTGTACGTACGGTTGGTGAACAATTGTCTTCTCAATTTGGTGTTGGTTTAGCTCGTATGGCTCGTACTATTAGAGAACGTATGAACGTTCGTGATAATGAGGTTTTTACCCCAATCGATTTAATTAATGCGAAGACTTTATCTTCGGTTATTAATTCGTTTTTTGGTACCAACCAATTATCACAGTTTATGGATCAAACCAATCCAATTGCTGAGATAACTCATAAACGTAGATTATCAGCCCTAGGGCCTGGTGGACTTTCAAGAGAAAGAGCAGGATTTGAGGTGCGTGATGTTCACTTTACTCACTACGGAAGACTTTGTCCAATTGAAACTCCTGAGGGACCGAATATTGGATTGATTTCATCTCTTTCTGTGTATGCAAAAGTTAACTATTTAGGTTTCTTAGAAACTCCTTATCGTAAAGTTGAAGATGGTAAAATTGATTTAATTAATGAACCAACTTACCTTTCAGCTGAAGAGGAAGAAGAAAAATTAATAGCTCAAGCACATATTGATATTGCTGATGACGGTACAATTAATTCCGATAGAGTTATTGCACGAATGGAAGGTGATTTTCCAGTAGTTGATTCTAAGGATATTCATTATACGGATGTTGCGCCAAATCAAATTTCATCTATTTCGGCTTCACTTATTCCATTCTTGGAACATGATGATGCAAACCGTGCATTGATGGGATCGAATATGATGCGTCAAGCTGTACCATTAATGAGAGCTGAGTCTCCTATTGTTGGAACAGGATTAGAACGTCAAGTTGCTACAGATTCACGTGTTTTAATAAATTCTGAAGGTGATGGAGTTGTTGAATATGTGGATGCGAATAAAATTTCAATTAAATACGACCGTACTGACGATGAAAGATTAGTAAGTTTTGATGGGGATTCAAAAACCTATAAACTTATTAAGTTTAGAAAAACCAATCAAAGTACTTCTATAAATCTAAAACCTATTGTTAAAAAAGGGGATAGAGTTAAAAAAGGACAGGTTTTATGTCAAGGTTATGCAACCCAAGCTGGTGAATTAGCTTTAGGTAGAAATATGAAAGTTGCTTTTATGCCTTGGAAAGGGTATAACTTTGAGGATGCAATTGTAATTTCTGAAAAGGTTGTACGTGATGATATTTTTACTTCAATACATATAGATGAGTATTCTTTACAAGTTAGAGATACTAAATTAGGTAACGAAGAGCTTACAAATGATATTCCTAATGTTTCTGAAGAGGCTACTAAAGACTTAGACGAACATGGTATGATTCGTATTGGTGCTGAAGTTAAACCTGGAGATATACTTATTGGAAAAATTACTCCAAAAGGAGAAAGTGATCCAACACCTGAAGAAAAATTACTTCGCGCTATTTTTGGAGATAAAGCAGGTGATGTAAAAGATGCATCATTAAAAGCATCTCCGTCATTACACGGTGTTGTAATAGGTAAGAAGCTATTTGCACGTTCAGTAAAAGATAAGCGTATTAGACTTCAGAACAAAGAAGATATCGCTTTACTTGAAGATGAGTTTGATAAAAAGTTTGACAATCTTAGAGATGTTTTAATTGAGAAGTTGTTTACAATTGTATCAGGAAAAACTGCTCAAGGTGTAATAAATGATTTAGAAGAAGTTGTTTTTCCAAAGGGTAAAAAGTTTACCTTAAAAATGTTAAATGAAATAGATGATTATGCTCATTTAACAAAGGGAACTTGGACTACTAGTACAGAAACAAATGTATTGGTGGAAGATTTAATGCACAACTATAAAATTAAAGAGAACGATTTACAAGGGAACCTTCGTCGTGAGAAATTTGCTATTTCTGTAGGAGATGAATTGCCTTCAGGTATTTTAAAACTTGCAAAAGTTTATGTTGCTAAAAAACGTAAACTTAAAGTAGGAGATAAAATGGCTGGTCGTCATGGAAATAAAGGTATTGTAGCACGTATTGTACGTGAAGAAGATATGCCTTTCTTAGAAGATGGAACACCTGTGGATATTGTATTAAATCCACTTGGAGTACCTTCTCGTATGAATATTGGACAAATTTATGAAACCGTTTTAGGGTGGGCTGGTCAAAAATTAGATCAAAAATATGCAACTCCAATTTTTGATGGAGCTACAATTGAGCAAATTAATGATTTAACTGACGAAGCTGGAATTCCTAGATATGGTCATACCTATCTTTTTGATGGTGGTACGGGAGAACGATTTGATCAACCTGCAACTGTTGGGGTGATTTATATTCTTAAACTTGGCCATATGGTTGATGATAAGATGCATGCTCGTTCAATAGGACCTTACTCATTAATTACGCAACAACCATTAGGTGGTAAAGCACAATTTGGTGGACAGCGTTTTGGAGAGATGGAAGTTTGGGCATTAGAAGCATATGGAGCATCTAGTACACTAAGAGAAATATTGACAGTAAAATCTGATGATGTTGTTGGTAGAGCTAAAACCTATGAAGCAATTGTGAAAGGGGAAGCTATGCCAGAACCTGGATTGCCAGAGTCTTTTAATGTGTTAATGCACGAATTAAAAGGATTAGGTCTAGATATTAGATTAGAGGAATAATTTTAATCCCCGCGAAATCGGGGATTTCAAAGTCATTAAAGACTAGTTGAAGACTTAGTCTTCAAACTTAATTTTACAAAGTATAGCACATAGAATTATGGCAAGAATAAAAGAAAATGTAGCAAAGAAATTTAGTAAAATTTCAATTGGTTTTTCTTCACCAGAGAAAATTTTAGCAGAATCTCGTGGAGAAGTTTTAAAACCAGAAACTATTAACTATCGTACTCATAAGCCGGAGCGTGATGGTCTTTTTTGTGAGCGTATTTTTGGTCCTATTAAGGATTATGAATGTGCCTGTGGAAAATATAAAAGAATTCGTTACAA
>NZ_MAAX01000171.1:1794-3972 GCF_002162835.1 Nonlabens dokdonensis | reverse complement strand
GATGTATTTTTGATGAAGAAAATGAGCCTATTTTTGAACTCGCCAGTGAGCTCAATCTTGCTATAGAAATTCATCCTTATGATGGAGAGAAATTTATAAAACTACAAAACACTTCCTGGCGTTTTCATTTGATCTGGATGCTTGCACAATGTGCAGATGCTTATCATTTTTTGACTCTCAACGGTTACGCTTTTAAATATCCAGGCATGCGTATTTGTTTTGCGCATGGTGGTCAACTGGCTCAAATGAATCTGGGACGTAGAATTCAAGGTTTTGACGGTAGACCAGATTTATTTGAAGGTAAAACACACCCAAGAAAATCAGTTGGTCATCCTAATATCTTCTTTGATACGCTGGTTCATGACACTGGTTCTTTAAAACTATTAGTAGAAAATCAAGGAGCCAAACAAGTTCTTGTAGGTCTGGACGATCCGTATCCGCTGGGAGAAATGGACAGTGAAAAACAAAGTTCTTATCCTGGTAAAATCATTGATCTCGCCATGGAACGCAACATTATTACACCAGATCAAGCAGACAATATGTGGGACGAGCATGTGGTGCGATGGCTTTTTGGTAGTGATGAAGCTGCTAAAAAAGAGTTCTACAATCGTGTAAAAGCTTAGGTAAATTGGTGAAGGTTTGCTTTTAGTTCCGCTTTCGCGAAAGCGGATTTTTTAAAAACATCTACCACAGATTCATATTTATAATAGAGATTCACACTTATTTCTTATTTAGACATTTCTAAAATCCTATTTTTGCAATTCAAATACATTACATGGATTACGCAGAAAATATATTAGGTACTATCGGAAATACACCACTTGTTAAAATGAACAAGTTAGTAGAAGATATTCCGGCTTTAGTACTTGCTAAATACGAGACTTTTAACCCAGGAAATTCTGTTAAGGATAGAATGGGATTAAAAATGGTAGAAGATGCCGAAGCTGATGGGCGCCTTAAACCTGGTGGTACTATTATAGAAGGAACCAGCGGTAATACAGGAATGGGACTTGCTCTCGCTGCTATTATGAAAGGTTACAAATTGATTTGTGTTTTAAGTGATAAACAGTCCAATGAAAAAATGGATATACTTAGAGCCGTAGGAGCTGAGGTGCATGTATGTCCTACAGATGTCGCTCCAGAAGATCCACAATCGTATTATTCTACAAGTAAACGTTTGAGCGAGGAGATTCCTAATTCTTGGTATGTAAACCAGTATGATAATCCATCCAACTGTAAAGCGCATTACGATAGTACAGGTCCAGAAATCTGGAAACAAACTGAAGGTAAGATCACTCACTTTGTGGTAGGTGTAGGAACAGGTGGAACAATTTCTGGTGTAGGAACTTATTTAAAATTGCAAAATCCAAATATCAAAATTTGGGGAATTGATACTTATGGTTCGGTTTTTAAAAAATACCATGAAACCGGTATTTTTGATGAGAACGAGATCCATTCTTATGTAACTGAAGGTATAGGTGAAGATATCTTACCATTGAACGTACGTTTTGAGGTAATCGATGGATTTACTAAAGTAACCGATAAAGACGCTGCTGTTTATACAAGAAGACTGGCAAAAGAGGAAGGAATGTTTCTAGGGAACAGCGCAGGAGCTGCCATCAAAGGTCTAAAACAGATTCATGAAGAAGTAGGGTTTACTAAAGATGACGTGGTAGTTATTTTGTATCACGATCATGGTAGCCGTTATGTAGGTAAGTTTTTTAACGATAACTGGATGCGTGAAAAAGGTTGGTTAAAAGAAGATGGAACTTACCATCCAGATGATAAATAGACCATAATACTGAAAAATTGAGCATCAATTTATTCAGTATCTCAAAGAATAAAACAGCTACAGTTAATTGATAAAAGCACCTCAAAAGCAATTTGTTTTTGAGGTGTTTCATTTCCCTAAGGGCAGAATTAATTCTGCCCTTAGGGAAATAAGCTAGATTCTATTGTAGCGTACATCCAAATATTGCGTGTAAATTATTTGAAATATTTGCTATATTTCAATCATGCAAGAAGATTTTATTCATTACCTCTGGAAGTTCAAGCAGTTGAGTGGTCAAGAACTCCTTACAACAGAAGGAAAAGAGATTAAGATAAAGTCTTTAGGAACGCACAATTTTTTTTCTGGCCCAGACTTTTTTAACGGTCGTGTAGAGATTGGCGGTCAGG
>NZ_MAAX01000171.1:0-1761 GCF_002162835.1 Nonlabens dokdonensis | reverse complement strand
CCAGCGACTGGTACCTACACGGCCACGACGACGATCCTGCTTATGATAACGTTATTTTACATGTCGTCTGGATGCACGATGCAGAGATTACTCGCAGAGATGGTGTGAATATACCTGTTCTAGAAGTTTCAAAATATGTTGATGAACATTTAGTACAATCTTATCGCAAGTTGTTTGCCGTAAAAAATGACCAATTCATAAACTGCGAGAATCAATTTTCTAGTGTAGATGATTTTAAAAGAGATCAGTGGCTGGAGAAACTTTTCTTTGAACGACTAGAATATAAATCAGATCGCATTAAGCATATACTTAAGCAAAATAACAACGATTGGGAAGCGACTTTTTTTCAGTTGCTAGCCAGAAGTTTTGGCACAAAAACAAATGCCGATGCTTTTGAACAGCTTGCTAGTGGTATGGACCAGGCTGTGATCCGTAAATTAGCTAAAGATGCTTTTCAATTAGAATCTGTCTTATTAGGTCAGTGCGGATTGCTCGAGGTTGAAAGAAAAGATTCTTATTATAAAGAGTTAGTTAATGAGTTCGCTTTCGCGAAAGCGAAACACAACCTGCAACCTTCTCTTACACCTATGAAGTTTTTTAGATTGCGACCGGCTAATTATCCCACGATACGGATTTCACAACTATCAAGATTATATCAAAAGAATCCAATGCTTTTTGGAGAGGTTTTATTGTCTAAGAGTAGACAAGAAATTCATATGCTGTTTGAGGTCAAAGCTGCCAAATATTGGGATACTCATCATGTATTTGATAAAGAAACAGAAGAAAGAGAGAAAACACTCACCTCAGATTTTATTGATTTACTGATTATCAATTGCATCGTGCCTATAAAATTTATGCACGCACAATTTGTAGGTAAGGATAAAACTGAAGAATTAATGGAGCTGATGTATGAGTTGAATCCAGAAAAGAATACCATAGTTTCAGGTTTTAAAAAACTCTTCAAGGTTGAGAACTCGTTGACAACACAATCATTATTGCATTTAAAGCCTAATTATTGTGATAAGAATCGTTGCTTAAGCTGTGATATAGGTGTTGCTCTCTTGCGCTCATAGATCTAAGTTTTAAACTATTGATGAAGTCCTGTTATTTTTAAGAGCTTTGACTTAAATTTACATTATGGGAATTGTTACATATTTACGCACACTTATGGAGAAATACGGTTTTTACGTATCTACTCGCGTTGCTGAAAAATTAGGTATGAAGGCTAGAAATGTCAGGTTAACGTTTATCTACTTTACTTTTGCTACGTTAGGAGCTGGTTTTGCCGTTTATTTAATCATGGCATTTTGGCTTAAAATAAAGGATCTCATATACACAAAACGCAGCAGCGTTTTTGATCTTTAAATTAATCTCGTGCGCAATAAATTAAAAATAGCATTTTCATTATTATTTGTAATGCTTCTAATAGGTGTATTAGGGTTTAAGTTGAGTATGGATCTCTCATGGGTAGATTCTTTATACATGACTGTAATAACTATTACAACTGTAGGTTATAGGGAAATAGGAGATCCTTCTCCTCAGGCAAAGTTATTTACTGTATTCTTTATTTTAATAAGTGTTATTGTAGTAGGTTATGCGGTATCTGCAATAACAGAGTATTTGTTATCTCGTAACAGCCTAGCAGACTTAAGAAAAAAACGAAAAATTAAACATTTAGAGTCTATGGAAAATCATATTATCGTTTGTGGATATGGGCGTAATGGAAAGCAAGCTGTTCAAAAGCTACAAGATTATAAAAGA
>NZ_MAAX01000100.1 GCF_002162835.1 Nonlabens dokdonensis | reverse complement strand
AGTGCAGCCTGTGGTGGAACAGATGGTTCTTCTTACTGGTCAGGACCAGTTGTAATCACAACACTTTGTAATCCTGTTGCATTACCACTTACAGAACCATTTAGCACTTGGGTGCCAGAATGTTTTGATATAGACAACGGTGATGGAAACTGGACTCCTTATGTATCTTCAGGTGATACTATAGCAGCTAGAGCTAGAAATACTTGGGGTAATTATGCAAATCATAGACTGATTCAAACGCCTATGATTGATATGGATCAAGCTGCTCTATTGACATTGCTTTGGTCTCACGATGATTCAAATCAAGATACTCTAAAGGTAAACCTATCAGATGATGGAGGAGCTTCATGGGAAACAATCTGGTCTGTAACTGGAGCTGACTTCGAATCAAACGATGGTGCTGGATGGTCAACACCTGGTTCTTATGCTACAGAATATCTTTTGATAGATACTTCATATATAGGAGAAGATGTTATAGTTGAAATAGACTATGCTTCACCTTTGAATGTCTCTAATGATTATGTTTTCATTGACTCATTGGCTGTTACTGCATTACCTGCATGTAATATCCCTTATGACTTGGCTGTAGATTCTACAGGTACAACATCAGTTGATATGTCATTTACTGTGGCAGGATCTGGAGCTACTTTATATGAAATCGAAATAATTGAAGATCAGGATACAATCACTGGTGTTTCAACAAACACTGCATCGGGGACTCCTTTCACAGTTTCAGGATTGAATTCAGGAACAAATTATACTGCATATGTACGTACTATGTGTGGAACTGACTCTACTGTATGGGTTGGACCAATCACATTTACTACTTTATGTGCTCCTGTTGAAGATTACTATACTTCATTTGAAGGGTTAATGACAAACGATCCTATCAACTGTTGGAATCTTATTGACAGTACTACTTCTTCATGGTCAAATGTTCAGGCTTACTATTCTAATTGGACTGTTGGTAATACAGGATTTAGTTCATTGCATTCTTCTAATTCAAACTCTTGGGGTATCAATACTCATCAGTATGCAGTAATGCCTGAATTTAGTAATTTAGGAGACCAAACACATCGTTTGAGATTCTTTGCAAGAAACAACAACAATGACAACAACAGCATAGTCGTTGGAACAATGTCTAATCAAACAGATATTAATACGTTTACTCCAAAGGATACAATTGTCCTAACACCTACTTATACTCAGTATACATTTAACTTTGATGATTATGTAGGTACTGATAATTATATTGCCTTAAGACATCTAACTACAGCAAATTATCAAGATTTTTTCGCTGATGATTTCGAATGGCATGAAATTCCAAACTGTTTCCCTCCTACAGGTGTTGTTGTTGATTCAACTGCATTGACATCTATATCTTTATCTTTAGATTCAACAGGAACATTTGGAACTGAGTGGCTACTAGAATTAGTTGATCTTTCAGGTGTTAATCCAACTATTTTGGATACAGCATTTTCAACTTCGTTTACTGTAAATGGTTTAGAGCCTTCTACAATTTATGAAATAACTATTTCTACTAACTGTGCGGATGCAATCAGTGAAAGTACTACTATAACTGTCCAAACAGACTGTGCTCCTTACGGAGACTTCTATAACGACTTTGAAAATCTTAATTCTGGTGATGATACAACACTTTGTTGGGATTATACAGTAGTTACTAGTTCTACTTCACAATGGAATGCTCCAGAAATAAGTGTTTACAATGCTTCTTGGAGTACTTGTGATGGCTCGAGAGCTATAAGGATGTATAGTGGAGACGATTTATCTGCTGACGTTATGTTGGTGACTCCTGATTTGATTGATATTGCTTCAGGGACTCATAATTTGACATTTGCTGCTACAACATTCGGTTCTTCTTGGACAACTCCTGCGCCATTTGAAGTAGGAACTATAACAGATGGAAATGACCCGAGTACATTTACTGCTTTATACTCAGATGTTGTTCATTTTAACTGTGATTCTATCACTGTTCCTTTCCTATCATATTCTGGGACAGATACACGTATTGCAATTAAATTTAATGGAGCAACTACTTACGATAATCTATATATAGATAAAATGAGATGGGAAGAAGCACCAGATTGTGCTACTCCAGCAAGTTTTACTATTGATGATTTAACAGATATTGATGTTACTCTTGAATGGTTAAATGCTAGTCCAGATACTGTATGGCATCTTGAATTGGTTGATGTATTAGATACTTTGGACGTGTATGACAGTATCCCAACGGATACAGCATTTGCTCATCCTTATGTTATCGGTGGATTGACAGAGAATACTATCTATGAGGTGTATTTGACAAATCCTTGTGATACAAACTATACGCCATTACAACTTACATTTATTACTCCTTATGGTAAAAACATCGGTGTAAATACTATTCTTTCTCCAGAAACTACTGGATGTAATACGAGTGATTCAACTCAGATTACAATTGAGATTGAAAACTTCGGTGGACAAGCTGTTACAGGATTCCCAATTGAATTGAGCTGGGATGATTCTATCTACTTTAACGTAGGTACTTATATGGATACATTAGTTCCTTATCAAATTGACACCATTACTATTGATGGATTCTATGATTTCTCTACTTCTGTAGATACTATGTTCTATATTCAAACTGCTTTGGCAGGAGATTCCGTAGCTACAAATGATATGGCTTCTTCTAGTTTCACAAACCACGGAACTATGTGGGTTGATGTAAATGTATCCACAGTTGGTTCAGGATGGCAAGTAGGATTCCAAATTGTTGATACACTGTACGGCGTTATGGTCGGAGAAGGTGGAGATATTAACGGTTCAGGAAACCTATGGTCTAATACTTCATACAACTATGAGGTTTGTGTATATCCAAATGCTGGATATGTATTCAATGCTTATGATGAAGGTGGTTCTGGATGGCAAGCGGGTACTTATTCTATCACACGTTGTGGTGGTATAGTAGTTGCTAACAATGATGGAGAGACTCCTGATAATGGATTGGATTCTTCTAACTGGAATGTTTGGGAGCTTGAATCTCAAGAATTCTTTGTAGTTGAAGAATGTCCTGATAATGATTTGGCTGTATTATCTATCGACTCACTAGAAACTTCTTGTGGTCTTGGAATTGAATCAGGTTATGTTCAAATCATGAACTTCGGTAACCTTGATGTAGCTCCAAACGGTGCAACTGCTCAATACCAATTCAACAATAGTGGATTGTGGATTGATTTCTGGGATTTCGATTCTGGATTAGCTTCTCAAACAGATACATTGTATCAATTACCAGATATCGATATGAGTTTTGCTGGTTCTTATACAATTGCTGTTAAAGTTGTATTCGCATTAGATGAAGACAATACAAGTAATGAATTCGAATTCTCATTAAACAGTTTACCGACATTAACAGCAGATAGTTCTGCATTTGAAACAGGTGATGGTTTCTGGTACTCTGTTGCTAATATAGGTACAATCAATTCATGGGAATGGGGAATTCCTACAACTGCTAACATTGGAAATAACAATGATGGTAAAGTTTGGGCAACCAACCTTACGGGTGACGCTCCTCAGAATGAGAACAGTTACTTCTATTCTCCATGTTATGACTTCTCGGACTATACAGCATCAGCTGAAATCTCTTTTGATTATATTCGTCCTGGAAATCTTCACTATTATGCCCTATCACGTTCATTTGACGGTGGAATTTCTTGGTTCACATGGTCTCCATGGTCTCAGTTCCCACTATCGAATACGAATGACTGGACTAATGTAACTTTCTTGATGCCTAATGCGCCTGGACAGTCTAACTGTATCTTCAGATGGAGACACAGTTCGTACTCTTGGCAAGCTGAAGGTGAAGGATTAGGATTTGATAACTGGGAAGTTAAAGAACATGTTGAATACAACGTATCAACATTATCTGACCTTCAAGTTGACGGTAATACCGTTATTG
>NZ_MAAX01000046.1 GCF_002162835.1 Nonlabens dokdonensis | reverse complement strand
TGTATTCAACATGTTCTTTAACTTCCCAGTTATCAAATCCAAACCCTTCTGATGCTCCCTGCCATGTTGACGAACTATATCTCCACCTGAAGATACAACTAGATTGTCCAGGCGCATTACCCATCAAGATTGTCGCATGAGTCCAATCATTTGAATTACTTGCTGGAATTGGGTTAGCCCCCCAAGTCGGCCAAGTGTACCATGAAATCCCACCGTTAAATGAGCGTTGTAATCTGAATGAATGAGAAGTACCAGGACGAACATAATCGAAAGATATCTCAGGAGGTGCTGTATAATCTGAGAAGTCATAACATGGAGAATTTATATAACTAAATTCATTTAATGAAGCATTACCTGTAAGGTTTGTTGCCCAAACTTTACCATCATTGTTATTTCCAATGTTAGCAGTTGTTGGAGTACCCCATTCCCATGAGTTATTTACGCCATTCTGAGTAGAACTATACCAGTGACCATTATCTGTATTGAATGTTGTACTATCCTCTGTTAAGGTAGGTAAACTGTTCAATTCAAATTCAAATTCATTACTAGTATTGTCTTCATCTAAGGCAAAGACAACTTTTATAGCAATGGTATAAGTACCAGCAAGACTCATATCGATATCTGGTAATTGATACAATGTATCTGTTTGTGAAGCCAATCCAGAATCGAAATCCCAGAAATCAATCCACAATCCACTGTTGTTAAATTGGTATTGAGCAGTTGCACCGTTTGGCGCTACGTCTAGGTTACCGAAGTTCATAATTTGAACATAACCTGATTCAATTCCAAGACCACAAGAAGTTTCTAGAGAATCAATTGACAATACAGCCAAGTCATTATCTGGACATTCTTCTACTATAAATACTTCTTGAGATTCAAGCTCCCAAACATTCCAGTTAGAAGAATCCAATCCGTTATCTGGACTATCTCCATCATTATTAGCGATTACTATTCCACCACATCTTGTGATAGAATAGGTACCACCTTGCCATCCTGTACCACCTTCGTCATATGCGTTCATTACATATCCAGCATTTGGATAAACACAAACTTCAAAACCGTATGAATTATTAGACGATAGGTTTCCTGAACCATCAATATCTCCACCTTGGCCAACCATTACACCATACAGTGTATCAACGATTTGGAATCCTACTTGATGTCCTGAAGTTGCCGTATTTAAGTTAACATCAATCCACATAGTTCCGTGGTTTGTGAAACTAGAAGAAGCCATATCATTGGTAGCTACAGAATCTCCTGCTAGAACAGTTTGAATATAGAACATAGTATCTACTGAAGTAGAGAAATCATAGAATCCATCAATTGTAATGGTATCAATTTGATAAGGAACTAATGTATCCATATAAGTACCTACATTGAAGTAGATAGAATCATCCCAGCTCAATTCAATTGGGAATCCTGTAACAGCTTGTCCACCGAAGTTTTCAATTTCTATTGTAATTTGAGTTGAATCACCTGTATTACATCCAGTTGTTTCAGGAGAAAGAATAGCATTTACACCAATATTCTTAGCCCATGGGCTAAGAAATGTAATTTGTAAAGGATTATAGTTTGTATCACAAGGATTCGTCAAATACACAGAATAGATAGTATTCTCTGCTAATCCACCGATAATATAAGGATGAGTAAATACTGTATCTGTTGGAATACTGTCATATACATCCAATGTATCCAATACATCAACCAATTCAAGATGCCATACTGTATCTAGACTCGCGTTTAACCAATCCAAAGTAACATCAATATCAGTTAAATCTTCAATAGTAAAACTTGCTGGAGTAGCACAATCTGGTGCTTCTTCCCATCTTACATTATCAATATACAAATTGTCAAATGTAGTTGTAGCATTAAATTTAATTGCAATACGTGTATCAGTTCCAGCATATGATAGAAATGGTACAGTTACTGAATCACAAGTTCCATTGGCAACCCCCGAATAAAGAGATGTAAATGTACTAGGATCATTTCCATCTGTCATAGTTCCAACTTCATAAGGAGAAGGAGGAGCCCAAGTTGAACGGGTTGTGGTTTCAAATGTTAAATTATGTGAACCAGAAGTAATATCTATTAATTCAGGTGTAACTAATAATATATCTGCTGTAAACTCATTTCCACTATACATTCGTACTGCCTTGGTTCCTTCACACAGGTTCCATGTAGTATTGATTATTTGGATCCATGGTTTTGTACCTGCTAATGAACTGTGATTTACTGTATAATCCCAGCAAAGAGAAGTATCCTGACCACCAGACAAGTCTTCAAAACCATTTTGGAAGTCTCCATAAGCTGCACAGTCTGTCTGAAATATTACAGAAGTCCCTTCACTGATTGCATCTGAACAATTAGTTGATATAGTCATTTCGTATATAGTAGAAGGCTCTAACCCTCCAACTGTAAATGAAGTTGAATATGCTGTATCCAAAATAGTTGGATTAATACCAGAAACATCCACTAATTCAAGTAACCATTCAGTACCAAATGTTCCTGATGAATCTAAAGATACAGAAACTGTTGTCAATCCTATTGAATCAACATTTACATTCGTAGGAGGGAAACAATTTGGAATTTCATGCCATTCGAAATCATCAAGATAACTATCTGACCATGATGAGCCTGGTAAACTTCTAATAGCTATATGGTCATCCCCACCGGAATAATCATCAAAATTAAAGGTATATTGAGTGAATACAGTTGCTGGTACAATGGTATCTTTAGGAGTAAATGTTCCAACATCATCAGGGTCAGAAACCGTTCCTACAACTAACTTATTACCATCATTTGCCAATTGACGAGCATAAAACCTCAATCTATGTGTTTGATCATCCAATGAACTAAATTCTGGCATCACCGCAAATTGTAATGATGTTGACAAATTCGCATTTCCAGCCTCAAAATGAAGAGAATTAGTTCCCGTATTCCCTACCGTCCAACTAGAATTCAAAACTCGAACAAATGAATTGGTTGCAGATGTACTATCAATAAAATTCCAACAATTCACTGGGTCATTTGTCATTAAGCCTTCAAAGGAAGTATAATAATCCATTACAGGAGCACAAACTGTTGTGAAGGTAATTGGCCCAAGCCATACAGTAGAATCAGTTCCACACATTGTACGTACATATGCGGTATAGTCTGTTCCTGAGTTCAACCCTGAAACAGTGAAAGGAGTTCCCGATGCAGTGTTTGTTGCTACACCAGTGATAGTATTCTGATCTTCAATTATTTCTATTTCATATAAAGTAGCTCCAGATCCTGCCACAGTAAATGACATATCAACTGAAGTTGTATTTACAGAATCGACAGCCAGGTCATAAGGCACATTACATGGAGGTAATGCTGTAACAGCAATAGAGTCAATGAAGATATAATCATTCGTTTGATTAAGAGGGGAAGCATAGTCTATTTCAACTATAACATCTTCTCCTATATATGAAGTATCAATTAGAAGATATTCCGTAGCATAAGAACCAGGCGTAGACCATAAAGCTCCATCATTTGATTCGAAGTCAGCTCCAGTTACAGACCAAATAGTCTCCCAAGAAGCACCACCATCATCTGATAGATTAACCTTTAAAGTATCTGAGAATGAATCATCATGAGACCAAAGCAATGTCAATAAAGCAGCTTGATCCATATCAATCATAGGCGTTTGAATCAGTCTATGATTTGCATAATTACCCCAAGTATTTCTAGCTCTAGCCGCTATAGTATCACCTGAAGATACATAAGGAGTCCAGTTTCCATCACCATTGTCTATATCAAAACACTCAGGCACCCAAGTGCTAAATGGTTCTGTAAGTGGTAATGCAACAGGATTACAAAGTGTTGTGATTACAACTGGTCCTGACCAGTAAGAA
>NZ_MAAX01000118.1:34925-35866 GCF_002162835.1 Nonlabens dokdonensis | reverse complement strand
AGGGAAAGATTCGCTGTCAATGAAACAGAAATATCCTAATGAAGAGGTTATTTCTCCTGGGACTGTCATTATTTCTGCAGCTGGAAATTGTAATGATATTACTAAAGTGGTTGAGCCTGTATTTCAAAAAAATACTGGGGATATTTATTATATCAACCTCTCACAAGACAACTATAAATTAGGAGGAAGTTCCTTTGCTCAAGTTGTAAATAAAATTGGAAACGATTGTCCAACAGTTACTAGCCCAGAGTTCTTAAAATCAACTTTTAACAGCATTCAGAATCTCATTAGGTCTGGTAAAATTGTTGCCGGACACGATGTTGCTTCAGGAGGATTAATTACAACCTTATTAGAATTGTGTTTTGCTGATGTAAATATAGGTGCAGATTTAAACCTTTCGGCTTTAAATGAAAGTGATTCGTTCAAAATCTTGTTTGCTGAAAACGCAGGAATAGTAATTCAGTCCACAGATAATTCTATAGAGCAAGTACTTTCAGAAGCAAAAATTGAATTTTTCAATATTGGAAAAGTAACCGAAAGTGATAGCCTTAATATTGTCAATAACAATGATACCTATACATTGTCCGTATCAAGATTACGAGACATGTGGTATAAAACCTCATTCTTACTAGACCAAAAACAAACCGCAAATAATTTAGCTGAAGATAGATTTAACAACTACAAAAATCAGCCTTTACAATATACATTCCCAAATCAGTTTACAGGAAAACTTCCATTAATTGATGCAACTAAACCTAGACCAAAAGCGGCTATTCTTCGTGAAAAAGGAAGTAATAGTGAACGTGAAATGGCAAACGCCATGTATTTGGCTGGTTTTGATGTGAAAGATGTCCACATGACCGATTTAATTTCGGGACGTGAAACACTAGAAGATATACAATTTATTGGTGCAGTTGGTGGATTTAGTAATAGTGATGTAT
>NZ_MAAX01000118.1:0-34884 GCF_002162835.1 Nonlabens dokdonensis | reverse complement strand
GAGAAAGCTAATACCGCATTGAAAAACTTCTTTGCGAGACCAGACACGATGAGTATAGGTGTTTGTAATGGTTGCCAACTCTTTGTAGAGCTAGGATTAATTAATCCAGACCATGACGAAAAGCCTAAAATGCTTCACAATGACTCTGGAAAGTTTGAGTGTAATTTTACCAGTGTAGAAATTGCCAAAAACAATTCTATCATGCTACAATCTCTAGAAGGTAGTAAACTTGGAATATGGGCAGCACACGGAGAAGGAAAATTCCAATTACCTAAAGACCGCAGCGCTTATCAAATCCCAGCGACTTATGGTTACGACAGTTATCCTGCAAACCCTAATGGATCTGACTATAACGCTGCCATGTTAAACAGTGAAGATGGACGTCACCTAGTGATGATGCCACACCTAGAGCGATCTACATTCTCATGGAACTGGGCACACTACCCTACAGACCGCAAGAATGACGAAGTAACGCCATGGCTAGAAGCATTTGTGAATGCTAGAGTTTGGTTAGAACGCAAGTAGTCTTTTAAGCTTTTTGAGAAACGGATAAGTCGCTTTCAAATAAGGGCTTATCCGTTTATCCTTTTGGATAAAGAGTATATTTAATTTGATATAACAAGTTATCTGCAAGCATAAAAAAAGAATGGAATGAATATCAAGTCATTTAATGAAAATATAGAATATAGTGATAATCGGATTGTCACTAAAGTCATTTTGGAAACTTCATTTTCAAAGGAAATTAGAATTCTTTTGAAAAATGGACAAACAATGAAAGAGCATAAAGCTCCGTATCCCATTATAGTTCATATTTTAGAAGGTGAAATATACTTTGGAATAGGAGATGAAATAAAATCGCTTCAAATGGGAGATGTTATCACGTTGGAAAGTAATGTTTATCACGACTTGACAGCTAAAAAAGACAGCATTGTTCGTTTGACATTATCCAAATTTGATGATGTCTCTAGAGTAAAGAAAATCGCTGATAATTCTTAATGTAATGGATACAATAAATAGTCGTGAAGACATTAGAAAATTAGTACATACTTTTTACGCAAAAATTCGAAAGAATGAATTATTGGGTCCAATTTTCAATAGCCATATTTCGGAAGAACAATGGCCAGAACACCTTGAAAAATTGACTGATTTTTGGGAAACAAATTTATTTGGAATAGCAAAGTTTAAAGGGAGCCCTTCAATGAAACACATAAACGTTGACAAAAATTTGAACCATTCTATAACTCAAACCCATTTTGGGACTTGGCTACAACTTTGGTTCGAAACAATCGACCAACTTTTTGAAGGAGAACTAGCTTTAAAAGCAAAACAATCAGCTCGTAAAATGTCCACGGGACAATTTTTAACTATATGGAATAATAGACCTGAAAATAAAAAGCCTGCAGATAACAATGTATATAAAAAATAGGCGATATAGTAATAAAATTATGGGTCTTGGCTCGTATCGAACTTTTTGCTTAACCGAAAGTTCTGTGCTTCGAAATCGCCTACTTTTCATATACAAGACCGTTAGCTAACATTTATGAATGAACAACAAAGAACAAGTATAGAAGCCTTATTATTAGTTAACGACTTGTAATTTTCGAATCCAATCAGAATGAAAGAATTAATTATACCCTTTACCACTGCAGTTGGTTATATGCTGAAAGTCTTAAAATCTAACGTGAAAATTGACAAGTTTAACCCTGAATTTAAAATGATTAGACACGGAAATTATTTTGAATTCATCAATTCTGTAAAAGGAGAAATACCTCATTCAGTAGTTTATAATAAAGGGAAAATTACATCCGACAACATCGCAAGAAATGATGACTTTGATTTTTTGGGATTATTTAATGCTAATCCATCTCTCCAAAAATTTTATATAGATTGCTACAAAGAGTACGGAAAAATAACTGATACTGATATTCCGGATTCGATATACGGAATTGCCGCATTGTTTGAAGTAAGCCTAAGAATGCACGCTAACAATCATAACCTGATTGAACCGAGAGAAAACTTAAATGAAGTGATTAATAAATTGACTAAATTCAAAAACTTAAATAAAGACGAAACAAATAAATTACATCAAGGAAGAAGGTTTATTAATATGGTAAAACATTTTAACAATCAATTTCCAACATGGAATGAAGGAATAGATTCTATGACGATCGCTTACGAAATAGTCAAAGAAAAAAAATTGACGATTATATGAAAACTATAGACCCTTCAAAAAACTGAGGTAAAACCATTACTACCACTTCGCAAATTTGATACACTATTGTCCTAGGCTCAAAGAATCGATTCATTGATTCAAGAGCCTTTTTTTATGTCATGTTAGTGAAGGATTGAAGTAAAATAGAAACCTATATTTCTGTATATGTATTAGTTAACAAAGCTATAGCAATAGATGAATGCTCGCTTTAATTATTTCTAGTTTTTATTCATTAAATTACAGAACTCATCACAGCAGGCAGACTAAAACTAATATTTATGATTGACAGAATTAAGGAATACACAGAATCGAAATTCCAACATTTAATAGTTCTCGCAACTATTTTAATGATGGTAGTCACTATTTCATGCAAGGAAGCATCTCAACCGGTCCAAACCACTGACAGTGAAAAAAACACAGCAAGTGATTTAATCACAAAAATAAATGCAGTTCAAGAACAAATAATGGTACAAGGCAACATATCAGAAGATGAAGAACAGGCTTTATTAAGTCTATGTAGTATTGTATCTAAAGATGATGGTATGTCCGTCTATACTTCTGACGATAGTATCATATTAAAAGATGTAGAAATGGCGCCAGTTTATGATGGTTGTGAAGATCTCTCTATAGAAGAGACGAGAGCATGTTTTGATCATAAAATAGCGGCTTTTGTAAAGCGAGAATTCAATTTGAGTATCTCTAAAGATTTAAATCTCACTACGCCTAAAAAGGTAGAAGCTTTCTTCATCATCGATGAAAATGGAGATGTAACTGGCATGAAAGTAAGAGACTCTGAAGTTAATGTTCAGGCAGAAATCTTAAGAGTGCTTAGAAAAATTCCTGTGATGGAACATGCAACCCAAAATGGTAAAAGTGTTTCTGTATTATGTTCCATAGTAATAACTTATGGAAATGAAATTGATGTGGATGTTACTTATATTCCTGAACGCCCAAATTAAATTTTAGTTACTAACTAAAAGCTTTTGACTTTTAATTTTTAGTCTTTAATTTTTAATACAATTATTTCAAGGAATGTTCAGGTAATGAACTAGTTTCTTAAGAGCAAGGAAGATTTCATTAATCGTTTTAAATGATAGGGTTACGCTTTCGCGAAAGCGAGATAATGCAAATAAAAAAACCACTGCTAAGGCAGTGGTTTTTATGGTAAATTCTATATGTGATCTATTTCAAAATATTAATAGCTTTTACGTTTACAAATTCTTTGATTCCAAAGCCACCATGTTCTCTACCGAAACCTGAATCTTTCACTCCACCAAATGGCATATCTACTTGAGCTAGACCGAAAGAATTGATAAACACCATTCCTGTATCAAAATGATTTTGAGCCAATTCTATAGCTTTATCCTCATCTTTAGAGAAGATTCCGCCTCCTAGTCCAAAACGGCTATCGTTTGCTATTCTCATCGCATCTTCTTGATCTTTTGCTTTAATCAAAGATGCTACTGGTCCAAAAAGTTCATCATCATAAGCCGGTTGTCCTGGATTTACGTTACCTAATACGGTTGATGGATAATAGAAACCATCACCATCTGGTAACTTGCCACCGCATAAAACTTCAGCACCATTTTCTACGCTTTCTTCTACTTGGTTGTGTAACTTTTCACGTAAATCTTTACGAGCCATAGGTCCTAATTGTGAATTTTCATCCATAGGATCTCCATGTTTAATATTACTCATACGCTCTACAAATCCTTTCTTGAATTCTTCATAGACTGCATCTACCACGATAAAACGTTTTGCAGCGACGCAAGTTTCTCCATTATTATAAATACGTCCACGTGTACAGGTTTTAATGGCCAACTCCACATCGGCATCTTCTAGAACAATGTAAGCATCATTACTACCTAATTCTAGAACAGACTTTTTAATATTTTTACCAGCTTGCTCACCTATTTTTCTACCGACTCCAGCACTACCAGTAAAGGTAACTCCACGTACTAGATCATGTTCTATAACTTTTTCACTTATATCGTGATCTATTATCAATACATTAAATAAATCCTTAGGCAATCCAGCTGCTTCATAAATTTCTTTAAGTTTTAATGCAGAACCAGTTACATTTTCGGCATGCTTTAATAGTATACCATTTCCTGCCATTAAATTAACAATGGAATAGCGTACCACTTGGTAAGCTGGAAAGTTCCATGGTTGTATACCGTAAATAACTCCTAAAGGAGAATAGGTCACAATACCTTTACCACCATTTTGAAGATCTACTTCTTCATTTGCTAACTCTTTTGCCCCAGTTGCGGCCGTATACTCACAAATACCTGCACAGAGTTGAAGTTCTTGTTTACCATGTTTGAAAAGCTTACCCATTTCTTGAGTCATCAGCTCAGCAAAATCTTCTTCATGTTCTTTAAACTGCTCTCCTATTTTTTTAATGATCTCACCTCGTTCTTCGATAGGTGTTGCCTTCCATGCCTTAAATGCTTCATGGCAGTCTTGAACTGCGGTCATAGTCTGCTCTTCGGACATTACATCATAGGACTTTAAATCTTTACCTGTTGCTGGGTTTATTGTTGTTACTTGGTTGCTCATAATAGTTTTTCTTTTAAAGATAGAGTTACTACTTAAGCTATCACGTTAAATAAATGAGAACATAAATAAAATGTATAAATTTTTAACGTGAGATTATAGCTCTTTTAACACATAGAGTGAGTTTTCCTTAAATATTAGAAAAATCACCACTTGAAAGCAGTTTTAGATTAAGTAGGATTAAAAGAAAATATGACGAAGTCAATCTTCTTTTACTAAAATGTGAAAAGAGTAAAAAAATTTATAAGTCTAAAATTTAAATACCTTTCCATCCATAGCTAATTCTGAATTTTGAAAAACTTCCTGAGCTTCTTTTCTAAACAATTCATAATCGCCATAACGAGAAGAATAATGGCCTAAGATTAGTGTTCCTACTTTTGCTTTTAAAGCAATTTTTGCAGCTTGCTCTGCAGTACTGTGTTTTGTTTTCTCACAAAGATGCTCATGAGATTTGAGAAAGGTACTCTCATGGTATAAAGCGGTAACACCTGTAATTTGTGGCACTATATCTTCTTTGTAAATGGTATCACTGCAAAAAGCATAACTTTTAGGCTTCTCGCCATCTGTGGTTAATAGCTCATTTTCAATAACCTCTCCGTCTTCCTGAATATGATCGTGACCTTGTTTTATTTTACGGTAGTAAGCCTTGTCTATATTATGTTCTTGACATGCAACTACATCTAGGTGTCTATCACCTGGCTTTTCTTTAAATAGAAATCCGTGTGTAAATATGCGGTGTTCCAGAGGTATGGTGGTCACGGTTAAGGAATCATCTTCTAGTAATAATTGTGGTGTATTTATCTCGCTTTCGCGAAAGCGTAAACTAAAAGAAGTGTAAACACCAGCTAATTTTAATTGAACAAGAATAAGCTCTTTAATTCCTTTAGGACCGTAAACAGTCAAATCTGACTCACGACTTAACAGACAAAATGTAGAAATTAAACCTATAAGTCCATAGACGTGATCGCCATGCAGGTGTGATATAAAAACATGTTTAATACGCGCAAATTTCACTTTATTCCTACGCAATGCCATTTGTGTTCCCTCGCCGCAATCTATGAGAAATAAGTGTCCTTTCATCTCTAGAATTTGGGCTGTAGGTCGAGCATTATCTCGCGGCGTCGCACTATGGCAACCTAAAATGGTGAGCTTCAAAGAATGAAATTTTGATTCATAAAAAAGAGGATAGCTCTTAAGGCTACATCTACATTTAAAGCATTTATTAGAAGCCTAATTCTCGCTCCATTTCTTCCATAGAGATAACATCTTTTGCTTCATGAACCGTGGGAACAACTAAGAGCTCATCTGGAATTTCATCTCTAGATAAAGCTGTATTTACTAAAACAAATGAGTGCTTTGCTGCTCTATGCTTATTACTCAATTCTAAAAATGATAACAAGTCCATTAATGTAGCTGCTTCATACTTAAGTAAGTCTACGATTAAATTTTTATCTACAAATTGATCGTAGATGCTTGTTAAGAAGGTTGCAAATTGCTGGATATCACCTCTTTCATCTTGTAAGATGATATAATTATCGTGTTGTTCACTATTCATTTCTTCTAATTTTTGCAGCAATTAAATATAGAACCGCCATTCTTATAGCCACTCCATTTTCTACCTGATTAAGGATGATTGCTTGATCAGAGTCTGCTACGTCACTTGTAATCTCTACACCTCTATTAATAGGTCCAGGATGCATGATTACAATTTTTTTATTTAAACTATTTAACAAGTCCATATTTACACCGTACTGCTGGACATACTCACGTACACTTGGAAAATAGGAGATATCCATGCGCTCGTTTTGTACACGTAACATATTTGCTACATCACACCATTCTAGAGCTTTTTTTAAATTGTGCTCTACTTTTACACCTAAGGATTCAATATGTTTTGGAATAAGAGTCGCAGGACCACATACCATGACTTCTGCTCCTAATTTTTTAAGGCAGTAAATATTTGACAAAGCAACACGGCTGTGTAAAATATCACCTACGATGACAATTTTCTTGCCTTTTAAATCACCTAATTTCTCTTTAATAGAGTAGCTGTCTAATAGAGCTTGGGTAGGATGCTCATGTGCACCATCGCCGGCATTAACTATTCTTGCATCCACGTGTTTAGAAAGAAACACTCCAGCTCCAGGATGCGGATGACGCATAACCACTAGATCCACTTTCATAGCGAGAATATTATTTACTGTGTCGACTAAAGTTTCTCCCTTTTTAACAGAGCTTTGCGCAGCGCTGAAATTAATAACATCTGCACTGAGACGTTTCTCAGCAAGTTCAAAAGACAGTTTTGTTCTGGTGGAGTTCTCAAAAAAGAGATTTGCAATGGTAATATCTCTAAGTGATGGTACTTTTTTTATAGGTCTATTGATGACCTCCTTAAATTGATCGGCTGTTTTATGAATTAAATTAATGTCATCTACAGTGAGGTACTTAATTCCTAAAAGGTTATCAACGCTCAATTCACTCATGAGTCTGTATTTTTTAAAAGATAAACTGCATCTTCACCATCATTTTCTTTCCACAATACCTTTACTTTTTGATTATTAATCGCATCTACTTGTCTACCATTGTAATCTGGCTGGATAGGTAAATGTCTAGAAAATCTTCTATCTATGAGAGTTAGCAATTCAATAGTTTTAGGTCTACCAAAAGATTGTAATGCGGTTAAAGCGGCACGTATACTTCTTCCCGTATACAAAACATCGTCTACGATTACCACGCGTTTATTCTCTACGAGAAAGTTAATTTCAGTTGAATTTGCTTTTAGCGGCTCCTCATTTCTTCTGAAGTCGTCTCTATAAAAAGTTATATCTAGTAATCCTGTCTCTAGATTTTTAATTTTATAGGTTTTTCTTAAAATGTCAGTTAACCGTTGTAATAAAAAACTACCTCTAGGTTGAAGACCTATCAACGCAGTATTTTCAAACAAATCATGATTTTCAATTAATTGACAAGCTAATCTATGAAGAATGATATCAAGCGCAGCAGCATCGAGAAGTAATTTCTGACTCATTAATCCTATTTAATTTTGAAAAAAGGCATTAATTTTAATTCTATATTGTAAGCAAAGATAAGTATTTTGCTTTGCGTTAATCACATATCAATGATTTTATGAAATTAAAAAGACTATTTAAGATTTCTCTTATTCTCATGCCATTGATAATGATCTCCTGGCAGCTTTATGCTAGCAATCTTCAAAATTTAACTAAATGGAAAGGATGTGGTTATGGGATGTATACTGATAGCCATGGCGAGTATCGTGCAATTGTTTACCGTTTAAAGAATACAGATTCTCTTATTCAAGTGTACCCTATAAGAAAGGACGATTATCATAGATTAGATGAAAGTTCTCAATCCATTTATTTTAAAGCTGGAAAGGCGCTAAGAGTAGCAAGTTTCTATCCTGAATGGTATGAAAAAGATCTAAAAGAAAACCCTTGGGTAGCAAGGTTTACAAATCAGGAAGGTAATTTAGAGATTCACAGAACTGATTTAGACATAGATAATAAGATAGCAAGATCTGTTAAAGTCTATAGCTATGAATAAAGCATTATCTTACCTCAATAGAATTGATATAATGAGAATGTATCATTTCTTCATTTGTTTATTCTTTCTAGCGACAGCAATTAAAGCGCCATTGATAAAAGGACCTATAGTAATAATAGCCCTGATCAACTTGTTGTATTATAATAAAAAGTTTGAAAAACTAAGTGTATTATTTTATGCCATAAATTTTATAGGCAGCTGGTATATGAGCTATTACCAGATGGCAAATCACAAGAGCCTTTTAGGGATATTTAGTTTTTACATGGTATATAGACTTTGGTTCAAGGATAAATCATGGAACTTCCCTTTTTATATATTATCCTTAGTAATTATAGTTGCTACATTACAAAAAGGATTGAGCACCTATTTTATGAATGGTAATTTGATAGGTGAACTATTTTTAAGCGGAACTAGCTTCCCACAAATCGGTCATTTGTTAGATTCTGACTTTAGTACTAATGCTCAATTATTTAATGATCGCTTTCATGATATTAAATATACTCATCAATCAATTGCTTTAAATATTAGTGATAAAACTGTAGCTTTTTCTAAAATTTTCACTTGGTTTGTTTTAATTAGTGAAATAATATTATCAGTTGCAATGATCGTACTGCCCAGAAAAAAGAAATATTATGCCTTATTGTTCTTTGTCATAGGAACAGCTTTATTCCGAAGTGAATTTGGGTTCTTTTCTATACTTACACTTATATCATGTTTTGATACTCAAATCCAAAATACCAGAATCCAGCAACTGCTTAAAAGCCTGTTTTTAATATTAGTTGTAATTTTTTGCTATATAAACTACACTAGATTCTAATCAATCTAGTAGCGTTAAGAATTTTACTTCTACTCAAAGTTATAGTAGAAATGTAGCTAAAGAGTAAATTACTGTTTAAATAAAAATCCCTTATCAAATAAATGATAAGGGATACTTTCTATTTTAAAATGTTCAGGATTATTTACCTTCCATTCTATCTTTAAGAGCTTGTAACTTAGAGTTAGCATCACCTAAAGTAGGCTTAGACTCTTCAGAAGCTTTAGCAGCTGCTTGTTTCACATTCTTAGCTTCTTCTTCTTTGTGAAGAACCATGTGAGAACCTACTACACGCTTAAATTCTTTGTTGAATTCAATGATCTGGATTTGCGCCTTATCACCTTTTTTCAATTTAGAACCATCTTCTTTTTCTAAGTGACGTGTTGGAATAAATACAGAGATATCTTCGTTAAAGTTAACTACAGCACCTTTGTCTACAGTTTCATCAATTTCAATGTCGTGAGTTGTTCCTACACCAAATTCACCTTCGTACTTATCCCATGGGTTAGGCATAGTTTGCTTGTGCCCTAGAGATAATTTACGTCCTTCTACGTCTAGTTCAAGAACCACTACTTCTAGTGTGTCTCCTACTGCACAGAATTCAGATGGGTGCTTCACTTTCTTAGTCCATGATAAGTCAGAGATGTAAATTAATCCATCTACTCCTTCTTCAAGTTCTACAAATACACCAAAGTTAGTAAAGTTTCTTACCGTTCCTTTATGACGGGAACCTACAGGATACTTAGTAGTAATGTCAGTCCATGGATCTGGGTGAAGTTGCTTCATACCTAGAGACATCTTGCGATCTTCTCTATCAATAGTAAGAACCTCAGCATCGATCATGTCTCCTACTTTCACAAAGTCACCAGCACTTCTTAAGTGCGTAGACCATGACATTTCAGATACGTGAACAAGTCCTTCAACTCCTTCTTCTACTTCTACAAATGCACCATAATCAGCGATTACAACTACTTTACCTTTCACCTTATCTCCTGGCTTGATCTTATCAGAAAGTGCTTCCCATGGGTGAGCCTCTAATTGCTTAAGACCTAACTGGATACGAGACTTATCTTCATCAAAGTCTAGGATTACTACGTTAAGTGTTTGATCTAGTTCTACAATCTCGTTAGGGTGATTGATACGAGACCAAGAAAGATCTGTAATGTGAACTAATCCATCTACACCACCTAGATCAACAAACACACCGTAAGAAGTGATGTTTTTCACAACACCTTCTAGTACTTGTCCTTTCTCTAGACGAGAGATAATTTCTTTCTTCTGCTCTTCGATATCTGCTTCGATAAGCGCTTTGTGAGATACTACAACGTTTTTAAACTCGTGGTTAATTTTCACCACCTTGAATTCCATTGTTTTATCTACATACTGATCATAATCACGTATAGGCTTCACATCAATTTGTGAACCTGGTAAGAATGCCTCGATACCGAAAACATCTACGATCATACCACCTTTAGTACGACATTTAACGTAACCGTTTACGATCTCGCCAGTGTCGTGAGCATTGTTAACGCGCTCCCATGCCTTGATAAGACGTGCTTTACGGTGAGAAAGAACTAATTGTCCTGTCGCATCTTCACGTACATCTACAAGTACCTCAACTTTGTCACCTTCTTTAAGGTTCTGGTTGTAACGGAACTCGTTAAGAGAGATAACACCTTCAGATTTTGCATTGATGTCGATAATAGCATCACGATCAGTGATCTTGATAACTACACCTTCGATAACATCGCTATCGATAGTATCTACAAAATTGTCAGATACTAACTTTTCAAAAGCTTTTAATTGTTCTTCATCAACTTTTTCAATTCCTTCACTATAACGTTCCCAGTCAAATGAGTCTAGAAAAGCAGTAGGATCTTCTTGTTGTGGAGATGTAGGAGCAGCGGTTGCTTTCTCTACTTGTTCTTGAACTTGAGTTTCAGTTGCACCATCTTGTGCAGCTTCAAGTTCTTGTTTTGTTGTTTCTTCAGCCATGATTTGTTGCTGATTAAAATTTGTATTCTAAAGAGGCGTGGAAACTTACAGAACTCCTTTAGAAGAGTTATAGATAAATATTTGATTCCCAATTGGTTTCCTTATTCTCAATTTGGGTTTGCAAAAATACATTCTTTTTCCCTCTTTTCCTAGTGCTATTTCTCTTAAAATTATGGATGCTAGTCTCGCTTTCGCGAAAGCGGAATTTTCAACCTCAACTCTACCACACTGGGTTCTTCACTCAATGAGATACACCATTCACTCATTTATCATATAAAGAATAGTAACTAGCATGTAAATTGCGTTTATTAAATTGAAAATAACCTCGCAAATCAGAGAAAATGATCAACTTAAAAGCCAGAAGTATGATTAGGATTTGTGAGGTTTTAAATTAGGTATGAAAAACTGCCTTCGATTTTGTAAGTGCTAAGTTTATTGTTAGTCTATAAAAGTCTCTACATATAAATCCTCCACCTTCTTCCTAGCCCAATCAGTTTTGCGTAAAAACTTTAAACTTGATTTGAATCCTGGGTTTGAATTGAAGGAATTGATCCTGATGAGATCGCCCAGTTCATTCCAGCCGTAATGATCTACTAACTTTTCTAGCATATAGGCTAGCTTCACACCATGTAGCGGATTATTTACTTGTTTTTTAATTTCCTTTTCTTTGATCTCTACAACTATGATTTCTTTATTAGAAATGTGAGATGGAACTTCAAATAGATCAAGTTTTGTGGTATTCCCTTTCAAGAACGATTTGCTAATCATCACATGGCTCATGAGATTTTCAAAGTCGGCAGTGAGGATGGCCATTTTTTGAGAATCTGCAAAGGCTTGCATATCCATTACTTTTTCTTCATTAGGCAAATAAGGTTTTACAAAAGACATCTGGTAATCACCTACATAGCAAATAGCACCTTGAATACGTTCTAAATCATCTTTTTGCTCCAGTAAATCTGACTCAAAAAGCTCTTTATTTGCACCTATTACAGTTCCATAGATATTCAGGTTGCCTAAAGGCGTATCCAGCATCTGGCATATGCTATTATGGTCATCATAAGTTTTGACCTTATTCTTTAAGGGATATTTGGTATATATACTGACTCTGTTTTCACCTTCTTTATAATCGATACCATCGTGACGCAATGGCATTTCTTGAGTAGTGATTCTTTTATAGATCCCGTCTAACTGAAAGTTCAAATTAGTATGTGTTAGAATAACTACATCAGCATCGTGCTCTAGGATAAGTTCTTTGAACGTACTATGAGATAAGTTTTCTTGATCACCATCATGGCGATTCATATTCCAGCTTAGTAATTTCATTTATTGCTATGTGTTACTTTATTCCTGAAAGCCCATTGCCTCCTTAACTGCACTAGAATTACCATCTTTATCTATACGTACAACAAAGAAATGATCATAATCAGAATCTTCTAAGTCGTTATAGATGCTATCCTTTTGCAATGCGTTTGCATATTTATTAATCGTATTACTGTGGCCAAATAAAGCAACGGTCTTACCTCTATACTTTTCTAATAATGATTTACCTGTAGCTTTTCTCACATCGTAAAGTTCTATTTCTAACTTCTTAGACTTTGCAAGTGGTGCAGCTGTAGCTTTTGTTCTTTTAAAATCAGAAGATATTACATGATCTACATCTTTTAAAAAGAAGTAATTTACCCAATCATTTGCTCTAGCTTTTCCTTTTTCAGTAAGTTCTGGATCGCTACCTTGATCTGTCATCTTCTCTGCATGACGTATAAAATAAAATGTAGTGAGTTGTTCTTTTTGCAGCTCTTCTGGAGTTTTATTATCATTAGAACTAAAGCAAGAAACCAAACTAAAAGCTAGTAAAAAAAATATTTTATTCATAGGTATGATTTATTACGGTAAAAATATAGAATCTATAATGAATTAAGTAAGAAAGCTGAATTATTACTCATATTGATACTACTGTGATAAAAACATTTTACTTTTAAAGAAAATAAGTGTTTATGAATTTTGAAAAAGTAAGCTTTAAAAACGCTAATGGATATGACTTAAGTGGTAGAATGGAATTACCTGCCGATAGACAACCTCATAACTATGCGATTTTTGCGCATTGTTTTACCTGCAGTAAAAACTTTAGCGCTACAAAAAACATTACCAGAGCATTAACTACTTCTGGCTATGGTGTTTTAAGATTTGACTTTACTGGATTAGGTGATTCTGACGGTGATTTTGCTGATACTAACTTTTCAGGAAACGTAGAGGATTTACTAGCTGCGATAGACTACTTAAAAGATAATTATAAAGCTCCTTCTCTACTCATGGGGCATAGTCTAGGCGGTGCTGCTGTTATATTCGCTTCCGCGAAAGCGAGTTCCATAAAAGCTGTAGCAACCATAGGCGCTCCTAGTGATACAAAACATGTGCGTCATTTGTTTGGCGATCAAGTAGATGCAATTATTGAAAATGGTGAAGCAACGGTTCAATTAAGCGGCCGGCCGTTTAAAATAAAAGAACAATTTCTTAGAAATATCAATGAGCAAGAAGTAACTAAAACACTTAAAGAATTAAGAAAACCTATTTTAATCGCACATTCACCTCAAGATACAACAGTAGGAATCCAGCACGCCGAAAAACTGTATCATGCCGCTATACATCCTAAAAGCTTTGTAAGTCTCGATGGAGCAGATCACCTTTTACTCGATAAAGAAGACTCAAAATATATAGGTGAAGTAATAGCGAGCTGGGCAAAACGCTATGTTCCTGAAGGAAACACAAAAGATATAAAAACAGAAGATCAAGTTGCAGCGAGTTTAGGAAATGAAGAGGCGTTCACTACGCAAATAGTTGCTGGTAAGCATTACATAACCGCAGATGAACCTGAAAGCGTAGGCGGTAATGATTTTGGGCCTACACCATATGATTTACTTTCTAGTGGTCTTGCGGCTTGTACTGTTATGACCATACAGATGTACGCCAAAAGAAAAAAATGGATCATTCAAAATGTAGAATGTCATATTACTTATGACAAACAACATGCGCTAGATTGTAAAAACTGCGAAGAAGATGCCGCTAAAATCGATACATTTATAAGAAGTATAAAAATTACGAGTGACTTAGGTGAAAAGCAGTTACAACGTATTTTACAAATAGCAGACAAGTGCCCAGTACACAAAACCCTACATTCTGAAACACAAGTGATCACAAAATTAATTTAAAATGGTTTTTGAATTCAAAACTAAAATAGGACATAATGGTTTCATGGGTTTAATTGCAATCCCTGATGATATTGCTGCGCAAGCTGTTCAAGATCGTATAAAGAGAGTAGTTGCAAACGTGTCTCATAAAGAGAAAGAAATTGTTTTGTACGCTGCAGTTTCTAAAAGACATGGCTCCTACTCCATGTTGTTTTCTAAAGCAAATCAAAAAAAGCTTAACGTAGAGCAAGGAGATACCATTCATGTGAGAATGCAAGAAGATACGAGTAAGTATCAAGCACCTATGACAGAGGAGCTAGAAGCTGTATTGTTGAGTGATTATGAAGCTTATGAAATATTTGAAAATTTACTACCTGGTAAACAGCGCAATATTATTTTTATGATTTACAACGCAAAAGGTTCTCAAAAGAGAGTAGATTTAGCTCTTAACGCGATGGAAAATTTAAAAGTAGGTAATCACAATCCTATGAAATTTGAGAAACTCTTATGAGGTATTGCGCATTATACTTAGTATTTTTAACGCTAATAATCAAACTTAAATAAATCAACAATGAAAAAACTAGTAATAGGAATAATGGCTCTTACCTTATCGATAAGTGTATCATCTTGCAAAGAAGGAAAAGAAACTGGTCAAGAAGGACATGAGCATGAGCACACACATGATGGAGAAACTCATAGTCATGAACATGACGGTGATGACCACCATAGTGATAAAATGGAAGATTCTAAAACTGCTCTTATGGTAGGAAAAGAAATTGTAGTTCCTATGTCTGCAAAAAGTGGTAGTAATGTGAGTGGTACTATTACCTTCTCTCAGAATGAAAATGAGGTAGCTATGAATGTAGATTTAAAAGGGTTAACACCTGGAATGCACGCGATTCACATTCATCAAAATGGCGATTGTAGCTCTGACGATGGAAAAAGTGCAGGTGGTCACTGGGATCCTACAAGTGAAGCTCATGGTAAATGGGGTGATGAAATGCATCATTCTGGTGACATAGGTAATCTAGAAGTAGGAGAAGATGGAATGGCGACTTTAGATTTCAGCACTGATAAATGGTGTATAGGATGTGAAGATGAAACTCGCAACATCGTAGGTAAAGGAGTAATTGTACATGCAAGTGCAGACGACTTTGAATCTCAACCTAGTGGTGCTGCAGGAGCTAGAGAAGCTTGTGGAGTAATTAAATAACAAATATATTAATCATAAAAATGCTTGACTTTTTTAAGGTCAAGCATTTTTTATGCATCTTTATCCTTTAACTATTAAGAATGAGTACACAACCGGATTTATTAATTGAAAGAATGAAGAGTGGTGATCAAACTGCTTTCACTCGAGTATATGACCGCTATCAAGAAGCTTTACATGGTGTAATTTATAATATTGTAAAAAATAAAGACGTGTCAGAAGAAATTTTACAAGACGTTTTTATCAAAATATGGAATAATTCTGATTCCTATGATTCTGCTCAAGGGCGATTTTTTACTTGGGCTTTGAACATTTCACGCAATGCTTCTATTGATTATTTAAGGTCTAAGCGACATAAAGACGGTTTAAAAAACCTTAGTACAGATAATTTCGTAGATATACTAGAAACCAGTGACGACCTGGATGAATCAACAAATGCTATCTATCTTAAAAAATGGATAAATAAATTAGAGCCTATGTGCATTAAAATTATAGATGTGATTTTCTTTAAAGGATTTACATTTAATGATGGTGCAAAAGAATTAGATATGCCTTCTGGCACTCTAAAAACTAGGCATAGAAAATGTATGATGGCATTGCGTAATATGATAATGAACTAATGGATACTCAAGAATTAATAAACAGCGGTGATTTAGAGCTCTACGTTTGTGGAGTACTGGATCTAGAGCGTTCCATAGAAATTACTAAGGAACTTAAAAACAATATTCCTCTTCAAATAGAAGTACAACAAATAGAAGAGACGTATATGAAGCTTGCTACTGGATTAGCACCTTCTAAGAACGAACTAGAACTATTTGATAGACTACAAACTATAATAGGAAAAGACTCTACTGTAGAGATCGTTAAAACTAGACCTAATTATCTGGCCTGGGCGGCAGCGGCAGCATTATTGATAAGCTCTGGATATCTATACATATCAAATAATGACCTTACTGAGTCTAATTCTAATCTAGAGAATCAGATAGTTAATGTACAGCAAGATAATGAGATTCTGAATTCTGAAATAGAGAACGTAAAATCGGTTAATAACGATTATGAAGAAGCTCTTTCTTTTATAAAAGATAAGAATACAGTTAAAGTAAATCTAGCTGGTCAGAAAGGGTTTGAAAACTCTTATGCAACAGCCTTTTATAACGACCAGGAAGATGTTACTTATGTAGATGTGTCTGGTTTACCACAAGCACCTAGCGATAAGTCATATCAATTGTGGTCACTTACTTTGAATCCGCTAACACCTACAAGTCTAGGAGTTGTTGAAAATAGCAACAATTTATTAAGGATAGAGAATGATAATGCATCACAAGCATTTGGTATTACTTTAGAAGAATATGGTGGCGCTGCTGGACCTAATTTAGAACAATTGTATACGTTAGGAGTAATAGAGCAATAAGTACCAATTATTAATAATTATTTTTAAAATGGCCTTTAATTTTTAAAGGTCATTTTTTTATGGACGCTGTTTAAGTATTCCGCTTTCGCGAAAGCGGAATTTACAAACCACTATGAGTATACTTCTTTGAATTTTTGCTTAAGATATGTATGGCTATAGAAGATTACATAGTCAGAAAGAGTACATCTTATGCAGCCCAAAAATTGCTAAACCACTATCAGCAATGCAAAGCCGTCATACCGCAGTAATCATTCTTAAATTCCAGCACCTTTGGAGCATGTATAACGGAGCTTTAAAGATCCTTTACTAAGCGGCGATTACATGATAAATCAATATATCTACAATAAGAGCTGTTTGATACAGATTTCACAAGTTATTTACACACAAAAAAATGCCTCACTAGTAAATAGTGAGGCATTCAAACTAACCAACCAAAACTAACCTAACATTCCCCTTAGGTTTCATTTTAAGGATTATCATCCTATATCTATACTTACGTAAAAACGATAATAACGGTTTTAAACTCCTTCAAGAATGCTATAATATTCTTTCATCGTAACTGGACCAAGTTCATATGACGCTCCAGATAATTCTTCTGTATAGGTTAACGCATCGTTTTTCTTATTGTTTGCCATTAATATTTCAAGAGTATGAAGCTGTGCTACTGGTTCATACGTTTTATCAATGACATATTTCTTTTGATTTTCTAATGCTTTCTGAGCCTGATTATTTTTAAGTAATGCATAACTCAGTAAACTTTGTGTTTCAGGAGTTGATCTATTTTCAACTTCTAGTTGAGCGATTTGAAGAGCTTTTGCTTTATCATCTTCATTACCGGCAAGTAGTTCTTCTATTTTGTAAGTATTGTACATCGCACCATAAGAACTATTATTTACTTCTTCTAGAAATTCTTTTCTTAAGGTCTCTGCTTCCTCGCTTTTATTTTGATATTCTTTTATCTCAGCTATATCTAGGTTATAGTCTGGTAAAGGATGGCGTTTCTTGAGTTGGTGTAAAATACGTAATGCTTCTTCTGGATTATTTTCATGAGAATAGGCTATCCAAGCTATACCTTTGAGTGCGTAAGTATTATCTGGATCTAATTCAAGCGTTTTCAAATAATGATCGTAAGAATTTTGAATTTGACCATCATGACCATAATAATCTGCAATATTAGAATTGCTCCATATTTGAATAGAAGGGTTTCCACTTTGATCTGCAAGGGTTTTTGCTTCTTCCATTAATCTTATAGTGGCATCTAGATCACCTTTATAATCATTCCACTTAGCAGCTCTAATTAAATAGTTGTAATTTTTTTGATTTTGAATAGCATTGAGCATTTTTTCTGCTTTGGCATAATCGCCTAATTCCATAGCTACATCAAAGAAAAGCAGTTGGCTCTCTGTTGTAGCGGCTTCTTGCGCAAAGGAACGTAGTAAACTATCTGCTTTTTTAAATTTATGTTGTTTTATGTAAGCTTGAGCTAGAGCATATTTAGATTTCTCTGGTTCAATGTACATATTTTCAACTACCGCTTCTTGCATTTCTACAGAACGATTGAGATGATTTACATCTCCTTTTAAGTCGTAAAGTAAATTGAGTTTTGAAGATAACCTACCTAAATCTACAACTCCAGTATTATTAATAGCAACTAGCTTTTCAAGGCTATCAATATCAGATTTTAAATCTGTGATGAATTGAGAATTATCTGACTCTAGGTAAGTATTGTAATCCGTTTTATTAGTGACTATTTTCTTTGTCTCTTTAACAGCTTTGTCTTTAGATTCGTTACAAGAGGTTATAAATAATAAGGCAAATAAAATTAAGAAATAGGAATGTTTCATAGTAGGTAGTTTAGAAAATAGGTAAAATAAAATGCCGATTTTAATTAAAAAATCGGCATTAATAACAAATCAAATTATTAGAATGATGCAGGAGTCAAGTATGGGAATGTAGAAGTACTCACGCCTGGCTCAATAGCAACGTTATCTGATACTAGATTAGTAGGACTTGTAAAACGATCTCCATTTGCCCCACCAAAAAGTAAGATTAATGAAACATCAATCACATCGTCTTCTATAGCACGTCCAGTTAAAAAATTACTAGTACTTGTAAAATAAGAAGTAGGTGCATCAGGTGTTACTTGTAATACATCAATAGATAAAGCCGTCGTTAACGTAGGTAAATCAAGACCTAAGATATTGTTCTCATAAGTTAGAGTTGTACCTGCAGTATTACTATAAGCTGCATAATAATCTTCTATCTGATTTTGAAAAGAAGGCTGAAAAGATAACTGACTTGAAGGCGTAGTAACGTTAAAGTTATTCTTGTTCATATCAGTACCACCAAAAACTGTATTAATACCTGGTCTACCCATTTGATCTTGAGTAGTAAAAGTACCTGTGAAATCTGTAGTCACTGGCTCACCTGTGAAGTCATCATCATTGTCACAGCTTACAGTAAGAGCAGCTGCAATGGCAACCGTTAATATATATTTGAATATTTTCATTGTGTTTATTTTAAAAATTAAATTTATTTGAGGCTGTTTAGTTTCTTCTTTTAGTTTCAACCCAAACGTTATAAGCTGAAGGTAAGTTAGAAGTCATTAATAACTGGTCTACTATGTGAGTAGGTGCAGTTCCTAATAAAGCATTAGGTACTTCTAAAACTATAGCATTAGTATTTAAAGGCTCAAAAGTGTTTGTTCCTGTTGTACCGAAACCTTCTGCTGGAGCAGATCCTATAACTGTATTAAATTGCTGGAAGTCAAAGAAAAATGCATCCTGACGTTGTCCTGCAAAAGCTCTAACTCCTCCAGTTAATGTTTCTCCTTCAGAACCTATTGCTACACTACCTATCGCTTCATTTACATCGATAGTACTATTAATAGTAGTAGAATTAGGCGCATAAGGACCGAAGAAATACATTCTATCTCCTTGTCTCAAGGCTTGAATAACTAGATCCTCAACTACACCAGGAGACGTTCCTTCTACACCAGTGTTATCAATATTAATTTCTATCATAACGTTCTCATCAAAATTTGATGAAGCACTTGACGCCGGTAAGGTTACAATAAAAACAGTAGAATTAGGGTTTTCACCTTCAAATGCATAGAAATCTGCAATATCAGATGGTTGTGATGCTACATTAGGAGCATCTAGGTGATCGGCCGCGATTATAAAACTAGCGATAGCTACTATCGCAAGCGTGGACCAAAGGGCAATTTTTTTCATCGTAAAATGGTTTTAATTAATTTTATATCCCAACTTACGAGAGAAAGTACAGCGCGGTTTTAAATATTGTGTTAAAGCGTTCCTAATGCTCTATTAAATTAAGATAAGTTTTTAATTTATCACCGCTCTAGCCACATTTTGAAGTCTTTAACGCGTTCCCTACTCACAATTAAATCGAGTTCTTTAAAAGAATTAATTTTAATTTGTAAACGTGAGTTGGTATAAGAGATCATATCAGCTATTGCATTTACATGTATAATTGCTTGTCTTGAAATACGGAAAAACTGTTCAGGATCTAATTCTTTTTCCAGAGCTTCTAGTTTTGTATCTATTAAGTAATTCCTACCGTTATCTATATGGAGATAAGTTCCCTTATTCTCAGAATAAAATAGCTGTATGTCTTCTGTATGGAACAGCTTTAAATGCTCACCTACTTTTGCTGTGTATCTTTTTTTGAATTTACGATCGACAGGATTGCCTAGGAGTTTTGCAATGTCATCAAAGTTTATGGTTGCCGCTTTATGATTGTTGTTGTTCTCGCTTTCGCGAAAGCGAGATTTAAATTGATCTACCGCAACTCGCAATTCATCCTCATCGATAGGTTTGAGTAAATAATCTATACTGTTAAGTTTAAATGCTTGCAGCGCATATTCATCATAAGCGGTTGTAAAAATAATAGCACTTTTAACCTCTACTTGATCAAATATTTCAAAGGATAATCCATCACTTAATTGTATATCTAAAAATATGAGATCTGGAGCTTCATTATTTAATAAGTACTCTACAGAATCTTGAACTGAATGAAGCATGGCTTCTGGAATGATATCAAGTTCTCCTAGCATGCGGTTCAATCTTCTTGCTGCTGGTTTTTCATCTTCAATGATTATTGCTTTAAAATCTGACATACTTAATAGGTTTTTAAATAAGTAGGGTTATTTCTTTTAAATGAATCGGTCCTTGTCAAGAATCTCTTGAATTTTACGTTTCTCCCATTCCTTATTAGTAAATGGATTGATTTCAAAAACTTTTACTGCATGTGATACGAGCCCGATGCCCCAACCTAAGACACTCACAATAAAGAAAAACATCAAGTCTCCTTCAAAGAAAATAACAAATGCAAGAATGCATAAGTTAATTATAATAAACACAATAAGATGATGATAAAAGGCTTTGATCTCCTCTACTCTTCTTGCTGCTTTTTTATATCGCTCTGATGTTTTATCAATGTGCTCCATAATCTATTTGTATTGTTCTTCCTTTTCTAGAATTTCTTTAATCTTACGTTCTTTCCATTTTTCATTTGTCAATGGATTACCACCAAATGTACCAAAGCCATGGGCTGCTAGACCTATGCCCCAACCTAAAAGCGGAAAAATAAACCAAATAAAACTCCATTCATTATGGTAATAATTCACTGCAATTAATAGGATATTTATTACTACATAAATAATCGCGTGATTGTAAAAGGCTCTTATTTCTTCTACCTTTTCTACTGCCCGATTGTATCTATCTTGATAGCTTTCATTAGAATTCATAATTAAAATCTTTCATTATTCATCAGTTCGTTGATCTTGCGCTCTTTCCATGATTCTCCTAAAAAGAAGTTCTTGTTAAATGTTCTCATGTATTTAAATAGCAAACTAATTCCCATTCCTATAGCAGGAAAAATCACCCAAGGAAAACCACCAGTAAATGCGTTTATAGCTGCTAAGAATGCCAGAATTACAATCGTCTTTACTGCATTATCATAAAAATCTTTAATACTATCTACTCGTAGTTTTGCTTTAGTAAGTCTTATGTCTTCTGTATTATCCATGTCGATGGTATTTAAGTTTACTGTTTCTGATTGATTAGTTAGTATGGGAACACTTACTTTAAAAGTGTCGGTAGTTTCATTTATAGTCATTTGCCTATTAGTAAGCAATCTGTATCTACTCTCAATATTTTGTAAGCCTACTCCACTACTCTCTTTTATCACTTGCTTCTTTTGTAGGTTATTTTCTATGACAAGAAACTGATTTTGCTCATAAATCCTGAGCTTCAAAGGCTTATTACTACTTACAATATTATGTTTTACCGCATTTTCTATGAGTAATTGTAAACTAAGCGGGACCACCTTTGCGTTTTCTATCGAGCCTTGGTCTGGTATTTCTATCTCAATGCTATCTTCAAATCTTGTTTTGAGTAGTCCTACGTAGGTTCTTGCAAACTTCAGTTCTTCGTCTACAGAAACTAGTTCCTTATTTCTTTGTTCTAATACATAACGATATACTTTAGAAAGCGAGGTTGTAAATTTTGTAGCTGCTTTAGGATTTTCTTCGATTAAGGACACCAGCACATTTAGACTATTAAATAAAAAATGCGGATCTAATTGATTCTTAAGCGCATCAAATTGTGCTGTTGCAGATCTTGCAATGGTTTTTTGTTCGTTTACCTTTTGAGCTTGACTTGCTTTATAAAAATATATAGCATGATATATAGATGAAACAATAAGAGTAATTATAAGGCCGAAGACATACCATTCTGTTTCTTGATCACTTAGAAACTCTTGAATGGAAGAATCATATATCACAACAGAAACCACAAAATTGAGAATCGCAAGTAAAATCATTGTTACAATTACAGACCCTACAGCTCCATAAATTAACCTTTTAACCGATTGGTTGCGCCATGAGATCCTTTTACTCAAATAATCAAACCACCATTCGTTACCTACTGTCAGTACAACCGTGAACAAAAGATTTATTAAAAAGGCTTCTGCCTCAGTTTCCCACCCTAACAAGCGTCCACGGAAATAGGCGTTAATTAAATTGATAGAAACCGAGATGGTAACGCAGGCTAGAAGAAATTTATAAAATCGTTTTAATTTCATTTGGTTTAATTATGAATCTAAAAATAGTTGAATACTTTAGAACACCTCAAAAATGCTTCAAGAAATAGTCTTAACTAAAATATTCCTACTCAACTGTCGTATTTCCTTTCTGAACTGTTATTGCTTTGTAAAATCTGAATGACGGTCACCATTCCTCTTTATATTTTAAGCTTAAATGGGTAAAACAAGAGCATTTAACGGATTTAATTATTTAAATACGAAGTACATTTGAAATCAAATTTTACTATGCTTTATTTTATTATACCGTTGATTGCTGGATTACTCTTGTATTTTTTGATCTTTAGACCCAAATCAACAAAATCCATCAAAGAAAATCCTGAATGGCATGAAACTCTAGAAAAGCATATTTCTTTTTACAAAAAACTAAATGTAGAAGAGAAAACTACTTTTAGAAAACGTATGAATGCCTTCCTTCAAGAAGTTTATATAGATGCCGTAGATTTTGAATTAGAAGAAATAGATAAGATTTTTGTTGCTGCAAGTGCTGTCATACCAGTATTTAGATTTACAGAATGGAGCTACAACAATTTAAGTGGGATCATTATCTATCCAGATAATTTTAATGAAGATCTAGGTTTTAAAGATCATGATGAAGCTCGTATGATAGGCGGACTGGTAGGAACCGGAAGGTTTGAAAAACAAATGATTCTTTCTAGAACAGCGCTACATCACGGCTTTAAGAACGATACTGATAAGCACAATACAGGCATTCATGAATTTGTACATCTACTAGATAAAGTAGATGGACAAGTAAATGGATTGCCAGAAGCTTTTCTTGAACAGTCTTACATTATTCCATGGATGAATCTTATGTACAAAGAAATGGAAGCCATTGACAAAGATGAGTCAGATATACGATCTTATGGAGCTACAAATCAAGCAGAGTTTTTTGCCGTAGCATCAGAATACTTTTTCAGCAGACCAGATTTAATGAAAAGAAAACATCCAGAAATCTATCAAATGCTTGAACTCTGTTTTAATCCACAAATGAAAAAAGGAAACTTCCAGAAATAAATAATATCTTTTTAACACCTAATTTACCTAGACAAGTGTGATGCAACTTACTTTTGCAAAAAAAATATCATGCGCAAATTTTTCTTATTTCTTTTTCTGAGTTTTTCAATTTCTGCTTTTGCAAACGATTGGGGTAAAACCGGTCATAGAACCACAGGAGCTGTTGCAGAGCAATACCTTAATAAAAAAGCTAGAAAAGCCATTGCAAAATTACTTGACGGAGAATCATTAGCATTGGTTTCTACATTTGCAGACGAAATCAAGAGCGATACACTTTATAGAAAGTACGGGCCTAAACATTACGTAAATATCCCATTTGACTCTACCTATGAAGAACATCCTAAGAGCGAGCGTGGTGATATTATAGAAGCAATTGATACTTGTATTGCTACCTTAAAATCAAAGACTGCCACAAAAGAGGAAAAAGCTTTTCAATTACGTTTATTAGTTCATTTTATAGGCGATCTTCACCAGCCTCTGCACACAGGATTAAGTGAAGATAAAGGTGGTAACGATTTTCAAGTACAATGGTTTAGAAATGGGACAAACCTTCATCGTGTATGGGATTCTCAAATGATTGATAGCTACGGTATGTCCTACACAGAACTGGCTAGCAATATGCCTGTTTTAACTAGAAAACAGCGCAAGGCTATGGGCAGTGGTACGCATAGAGACTGGTTAAAAGACAGCCGTGTTCTAGTGAAAGATATTTATGCCAACACTAAAAAAGGAGAAAAATTAAGCTATAGATACATGTATCAATATTTCTACAAACTACGTGTTCAACTTCAAAAAGGTGGTGTAAGACTTGCTGCCTTATTAAATGAAGTTTTAGGATAAAATTGTTCTATTATCGCTTCCGCGAAAGCGGAATAAATAAAAAAGCTCAAAAAACTATCATACGTTTTTTGAGCTTTTTGTTTACTTCTTTTTACGCATTTGTTTTTTGCGTCTTTTAACTCGCCATGGAGCATTCTTATCTACATCTCCAGCCATAATACAACCATAAGGAATGACTTCATCTATGACCTCGCCTAAGTTATAATCTTTCATTTGCTGTCTTACAGCTGCTGCATTTTTGTATGCACTAGGCAATTCAGAAATATCGATTTCATTGGAGTAAAATCGTATGTCCAGTCCTTTGGTTTCCTCTGCAAAAATCTCTTGATCAGTTTTATGAGCAAGATTACGTTTGTGTTGAGAACGACTCATGTTACGTCCAGCTCCATGAGGTGCAAAACCTAAATTAGTTGCAGTCGTTGCACCTTCTACAATTAAAACTGGCTCTGACATGTTAAGCGGTATCAATCGAGGTCCGGTAATATCTGGCATAAATTTAGGATCAAGCGGTGTCGCTCCTTTTGCATGGTAAAAAGTATCACCATCTTTAAACACAAAGTTATGCTCGTTCCAGAAACGATTTGTAACCGTTGCTCCTATTTTTTCTTTAACGCCATCGTGAATCAATTCATGATTTAATTTAGTCCATTTTCTTATAGTTTGCAAAGCTTCCCAATATTTCTCACCTTCATGGGTATCAAAAGGTATCCACGCATTTTGTTTCATGGTTTGTGGCGAGATCAATTTTCTAAATTTCTCAGCCGCTTTCATTCCTTGTGAGTACAATCTAGCTCCTGGCGCACGAGAACCATGGTGAGTAATCATCATCGTGTTTCCCGTGAGTTTACTTTTACCTACAAATAAGAAGTGATTTCCATCACCTTGAGTTCCTAAATGTTCTTGTGCCAGTGAAATACTACGCGGGCTGTTCAAATAGAAGTTTGCTTCCATTTCTTCTCTCAATTCCTGAGGCAGTTGGAACTGTTGTCCTCTAGGTCTTCCTCCAGGTCCGAAGTGCGTCGTAGCACTTGCCGCATCCAGAACTGCTTTAGGATCTGCATCGCCTAAATCGGTTAACATCACCGAGCAACAAATATCTGCACTGTGCATTCCTGGATGGATCGCATTCTTTGCAGCTACCACTCCACCTACAGGAATCGTTCCTACTGGTCCAGCTGGACAAGCGTCTGGCATTACACTTCCATTAATAACAGTAGGCGTTTTCATAACGGCATTCATAGTTGCAATAACTTTTCCTACGTTATCTTCTTCTTGCTCATTTTCTGCTTTTAGATTAATAGAAAAAGGTACTGGCTTTTCATAAATCCCTACTTCTGGTGGTAACCTAAATTGTTCTAGGTAAGCTTCCATTTGTTCCTGATTTAAATGATTAGAATTTATATGATGTATGGCTTCTGTAAACCACTGTCCACTTGGGTAACCTAAAGCTACAATTTCTTTACCAGTGATGTTTTTGAAGTCCGTTTGGTTGGTTTCTTTTTTCATCTTATTAGATTTTAAATTCTTTTAATAAGCTGCGCCATCTCCTCGTATGACGCAGCACTACATTTTTGAAAACTTACTAAAAGCTTTCTGTTTAACTACATGACAAATATGCACTTAGTACTACGCAATCTTTTTGCGTAGTTAAAAAAGATGTTTATCATTGTAAATAATTATTGCTGTTCCGCTTTCGCGAAAGCGGCATTACAACCCACTTAACTACCACCAAAATAGACCTATGGCTATTAATAAAAATGCACTCATAAGATATAAAACTATAGATCGCTGTTTACAGAATACCTATAGAACCTGGACTCTAGACGACTTAGTAGAGTATTGTTCTCAGGCATTGTATGATTTAGAAGGTCGAGATATAAATGTTAGCAAACGTACTGTACAGCTAGATATACAAAACTTGCGCAGTGATAAATTGGGTTACAACGCACCGATTGAAGTTTACGATCGTAAATATTACCGTTATAGTGATCCAGATTATAGTATTACCGATATTCCACTAACTGGAACTGATATGACTGTACTTACTGAGACTATGGAAATGTTGCGACAGTTTAAAGATTTTTCATTCTTTGACGAGCTTAATGTAATTATCAATAAGCTGGAAGATAAAATTTACACCGAGAAAAAAAATAAACCGCCCATTATATATCTAGAGAAAAATGAAAAACTCAAAGGCTTAGAATTTTTAGATGAGTTGTATCAGGCTATTCTTAAGGAAGTGGTTCTAGTCATCACCTACAAATCTTTTCAAGCTAGGGACGCACAAGAGTTTACGTTTCATCCACAATTTTTAAGAGAGTATAATAATAGATGGTTTCTTGTAGGACTTAATGAAAATACTCCTGTAATTAAAACGCTAGCTCTGGATCGTATTATATCTATCGATTACGATTTGAGTATCGATTATCAGGATGCTGAGTTTCATCCAGAAGAGTATTACAAAAACACTATAGGTGTAACTGTTCTAGACCATCACAATACTGCTTATGTCGTTTTCAAATTAGACAAGAAGAACGCGCCTTATGTAATGACAAAACCTTTTCATCATTCTCAAAAAATCCTTTCTAAGAATGATGACGGTAGTATTACCTTCCAGATTTTTGTAAGCTTAAACTTTGAATTAGATCGATTGATTCTTGGTTTTGGAGAATCTATTGAAATCTTAAAGCCTAGAAATTTACGACATCGCATTAAAAGAAAAACCCAACTTGCGGCACAAGTATATCGTAAAGCTAAAAGCTAATACTTACATTTTATATTACTAATAAGAAACGTTGCAACCAGTTTTTGATTTCATATGCTTTCGCGAAAGGGGAACATAAAAAAGCCTCTTCAAGAGAAAAGGCTTTTTCTAAATAAAATTTTATTTGTAATTTATTCTACAACCACTTTCTCAACCTTCTGCCCTACTTCACTTTGAATACTAATAAAGTAAACTCCTGAATTTAAGTTTTGAGTAGAAATACGTTGCTCTATCAAGCTTCCTATAAAGTTAGTTTGTGAAAGCATTCTACCATTAACATCTATAATTGAGGCACTTTTAAGACCATTGCTAGATGAGATCTGGATATAATCTCTGGCAGGATTAGGATAAACGGTAATAGAAGCATCTGTAGTTTCGGCTATACTTGCTGTATTCATAACTGTAACTGTCTCGGTGTTTGTGATGATTGGAGCGTTAAAGTCAAAATAAATTTCAGCCAAATTGTCAAAAGTATCACCTTCTAATAGCGTTGAAAGTGTTTTAATTTTAAACAACACATAGCCATCGTTAGTTGCGTCATTAAAATCGAGATTGATGTTCTCATGAATAAATTCTACCACGTTTCCATCTCTTACACGAGTATAATAGTCGTGACTACCACCTAACGGAATCAAAGTTGTGATATCAAACTGAGATAAATCGATTTCATCCTTTACAACAATATTTACCGCACTTGCAGATCCTGTATTCTCAAAACGGATCATGTAATGAACGTACTCACCTACCATTGCTGGTGTAATGGTTTCTCCTTCTAGACAAGTTTTATCATTAGGGTCATAAGAATTGACAACTGTTTGATCAAATACCATCGTATTGTCTGCAGGCATAGCGTCTGTTGCAGTTCCTATTACCGTTCCTGTAAAGGTTAGAAGATCACCACCATTTAAAGGATTGGTAGTTTGAGTTGGCGTATTTAAAGTCATGGTAAATTCATATTCTTTCATTTGGAAAGGCTGTAAATTACTTACTGACCAACTCAACTGATTTGAAGCTGGCATTGCAGCTGTAGGCGCTGAGGAAAGTAAACTCATAAAGTCTTCTTCGAAGTCTAAATTTACTGTTCCACTTGTTGTTACATTACCTTTATTCTTAACAACTACTTTATAATCTGTATCAAATCCTGGTCTTGCTTGTTCTAGTGGAACTACTATTACTTCTAGATCTTCTATACTGCCATTTGCAGTTACACAAAAGTCTTGCGTGAAAGGACTTGCTTGAGTAGGGAAATCTACCACTACGTTTGCTGGAGTGAAATTCCAGTAGGTTGGGTTTTCAGGATTTGGAGTAATGATATGTTGACCATCGCTTACCGGTACATAATAATTCCCTGATTGATCACTAGAAATACTTCCTGATAGGGTTCCATCTGTTGCGGTAAAATTGAAATTCGAAAAAACAGGATCTGCTGGATCGCAACCATTATTGTCGGTATCTATAGAAATAGCTCCTTGAATTTCGCTAAAATTTCCTCCTGGTGTGAAGGAGCAGTAGGAGTTTACATTTACATTGTTAAAACCAAATAACGAAAGAAAGTTATTTTGTAAATCAATGTCCGCTTCATCTGTACAAACATAAGATAAATTGTCATTCCAAAGTAATGAACAAGATTGTTCATGTATTTGATCCATACTATTATTTTTAACAAACACACTCGTAAGATTATCATTATTAGATATCAAAAAAGACCAATCAGGAACATTTGACATCAACGAAATCTCAGTTAAATTAGTATGAAAAATAGAGATGAAGTCTAAATTAGGTTTGTTGATACTTAAATTTGTCGAAAGTAACGTGACTTGATAAAGAGTTACCTTCTCTAATTGAAAATTAAGATCGAAGCTTAAAGTTGGTACATGTAATTCTCTAAGAAATAGAGTTTTTAAAAATGGTTTAGTCAATAAACTGTAATCACTAATTGAAACATTTTCCACAAAGAGATTCTCAAGGTAATTCAAAGAACTTAAATCTACTGAAGAATTAAGACTTAAATCGCTTAAACCTAAATTTGTAATTGCGGTATTATTAGTTAAGTCTAATGAGAAAATACCTAATGTACGTAATTTTAATCTGTTTAGTTGATTTTGTGCAGAAATGTCTAGATTAACTAGATTGATCAAGTTACTTAGCTCTAAATCATTAAGTGAAAAATTATTTGATAAGTTCAAACTTGTAATTGTCGATGTTGAAAAAATTGAGATTTTTTGTAAAAGAGAATTAGCAGAAAAATCTATGCTAGCTATCGGTGTGTTGATATTATTACCGTAAAGGATAAAATCCTTTAGAAAGGGAACATGATTGAGAATATTTGAATAAAATTGATCAGCAGTAATATGAAGAGTTTCAATTTGATTATTATTACTTAAATCTAATACAGATCCTAATTTATTTATTATAAGTGACTTCAAATTAATATTACTATTTATATCAAGATTTGATAAAAAAGTAGCATTTAATTGCAAAGACTTTAACTGTGTTAACGTCGAAACATCTAATCTTGTGAATAATGAAGAATTTGAGTGCAGATTTAAATCTTCCAACAATGGTGTATTCTGAAAAGTAAGAACATCTAGTTGATTCATATTTATCAGCTCTAATTTTTCTAATGTATTAGAATTAATATTTATAATGGTAGGATCACTTACTCTATCTAACAAAAGGTACTCTAAGTTTTGAAATAAAGAAAAATCTGGATTATTCAACTTCATTCTTCTAATTTCAAGATGATTCAATTGAGTAAAAAATTCCAAACCGTTCAGTGAATAAATGGTAGAACTAGAAAAAACTTCAATTAAATATAAATTAGAAATAGAACTTATTTCAGATTGTTCTATGACATTATTTCGATTTGAGTCAATAAATGTATCTGGGATATCATCTCCATTGGTATCAATTGTTTCATTATTTAATAAAAATAATTCTAAATCTGGATTATTTAAATTAACAGTTTGAGCACAGGTGTTTTTTGAGTAAAAAATTATTAAGATTAAAAAGAGTAGTTTTTTCATGGTTTGCATTTATTCATTAGATGCATGAGTGAAGGAATGGTTGCGTCATTATACTCACCTTTGTGTCATCTTAAACAATCTGTATCGATTTGGAGGAAGGAACTTTTAGCAATTAAAAATGAACCATTTACAACTACGATGGTTGTTGTTATTTTATGATCGCAAACATCTACGATAAGTCCACGTTAATAGATATTTTAGAAACTTGATGTTTTGTTAGTTACCAATTACCATGTTCAAATGATAACGTACAGCAGTTGTTACACGATTGATCTTTTTACAAAATAGTTTCTATAACTCCACTTTCGCAAAAGCGAAAAATAAAAAAGCTCAAAAAATAGTTACCTACTTTTTGAGCTTTTTATTTACTTAAAATTTATTCTATTTCTTAGGAATATCCTTCAATAATTCTTGAAGTAAACTCCAAAATTTCTGCACAGATTTGATCTCTACATGCTCATCTGGACTGTGTGCTCCTCTTATATTAGGACCGAATGAAATCATGTCTAAACCTGGATAACGTTCTCCTAGTAAACCACATTCTAATCCTGCATGACATGCCACTACTCTAGGTTCATGGTTGAAAAGCTCTGTATATTTTGATTTTGCTATTTCTAGCATCGCACTATTAGGATTAGGCTGCCATCCTGGATAATCTCCGGATAATTTAGTTTCCATTCCAGCCAGTTTCATTACTGCTGTAATGCTCATGGCAAGATCTACTTTAGAACTATCTACTGAAGATCTCGTCAAACAGGCGATTTGTAAATCACCATCTTTCAACGTAACTCTGGCAAGGTTATTTGAAGTTTCTACTAGTCCGTCTATATCTGGACTCATGCGATAAACTCCATTATGAATACCTAGTAAGGCATAAGTAAGTTGCTTGCTATCTGCTGCGCTTATGGTTGTATCATTGGGAGCATCTTCTATACTAATATTTAAATTCTTTTCAAGTGATTTATATTCATCTTCAATTGCTGCTTTGCAACTTTGAAAAGCTTTCATTGCGTGATCGAGTTCACTTTCTTCTATACTAAAAATGGCCACGGCTTCTCTAGGAATCGCATTTCTTAAACTACCACCTTGAATGGATTGAAAATGAAGTGATGCTTTGCGCTGTATAGCATCAGCAAGACGATTGATCATTTTATTTGCATTACCAAGGCCTTTAATGATGTCCATACCACTATGACCACCATTCAAACCTTTTACAGTTATCTTTTTAGAAACAAAACTATTTTTAGCAGGTGACAACTCATACTTCTTAGTAGCAGTAACATCTACTCCACCAGCACAACCTATGTCTATCTCATCATCTTCTTCTGTATCAAGATTTAGTAAAATGGTAGATTTGAGAATATCTTTATCTAGCTCTTTAGCTCCTGTCATACCAGTTTCCTCGTCAATGGTAAACAAAGCTTCAATTGCTGGGTGAGCAATATCTGTAGAAGAAAGTACTGCCATTATTGCGGCAACACCTATCCCATTATCTGCACCAAGTGTGGTTCCATTTGCTTTAATAATGTCACCATCTACTGTCATTTCTATTCCTTGGGTAAGAAAATCAAAGTCAGTATCATTATTCTTTTGATGAACCATGTCTAGGTGCGACTGCAAAATTATGCTTTTGCGATCTTCCATTCCCAAGGTAGCAGGTTTCTTAATGATCACATTACCTATCTGGTCCTCCACAACTTCTAGATCGAGACTTTTACCAAAGTCTCTCATAAAAGCTCTCACTCGTTCTTCTTTTTTAGAAGGTCTAGGAACAGCGTTAAGATCTGCAAAATGATTCCATAAAGATTTAGGCTCTTGATTTCTTACTTGTTGTGACATATATAATTTTGATTTTTACAAATATAAAGTTACTCCTAGCTAGGATACTTAAGTTAATATTAAATGATTGTATAAGGTAATTAGAATGCTTTGCTTGCTCTAAGCATTTCTCTTTTTCCAGGTGGTCCTGGCAGCCGCTCAACTGTAAAACCAGCGCTTTGCATATTGCGCCTTACTTGGCCTGCAGCACAGTATGTGGTAAGAACACCACCATTTTTCAACGATTTGAAAGCGGCGTCAAATATAGGTTGGGTCCATAATTCTGGTTGTGTTCTAGGACCAAATGCATCAAAATAGATCAAATCAAACTTTTGATCGTAATCTAGTTTTTCAAAAGTTGTTTGAATCTTTTCAATCTCAAAAGAATCGGATATTTGTGTTTTTTTATCCCAAGAGGTATCGTGAAGTTGGGCAAATAATTCTTGGTCCTCAAGCAGGTTTCCATAATCTATAACCTCAACCTCTTCTGGAGCAATAGGATAAGCTTCTACAGCGGTATATTCAATTGAAATGTCAGCATTATGCTGTGCGGTAAGCATGGCATTAAGTCCAGTCCCAAAACCATATTCTAAAATATGAAGAGGTTCTTTTTTAAAATCCCGCTTTCGCGAAAGCGAGACCTCTACAAAATGTTGTAATCCTGTTTCTATAAAAACATGAAGCGCCTCTTGTAAGGCGCCATGTTTAGAATGATATTGCTCGTTGAGATCTGGCATGTGTATGGTTTTTGAGCCATCACCAGTAATCATGATCTCGCGTTTCATTTATTCTTCTGTTTTCTCTACACCTTCTACATCTGGATTCTCAAATTCTTCTACCATTGCGCCATCTGCCACAAAGCTAAGAGTTACCTCATCTTCGGTAATAGCAGCAATTTCTTCTTTAGTTTTCCCAGCATCTTCAGCATAATGTTTTAATTCATCTACTGGAGTGATGTTTTTAAAAGCTTTACCACTCAAGATAACTTCTTTGCCTTTTCCGTTTTTAGGAAGGAAAAAACCGTAGTCTTTAAATTTTACGGTAGCAGACTCGTCACCAACTGGCATTTTAATCCAGCATCCTTTTTTTACACAAACATCTGCAATAGTTCCTTTTACCTTTACAGCGGTAGTATCACTTACTTTCATGTTTTTATACATTTCTCCTAACTCGGTAGCGTTGATAACGTCGGTATTAGTAAATGTGGCACCATAATCCATGTATGCCATTTCTTCTACCTGCTCCTCATTTACAGCTGGCATTTCTTCTTCTTCCTGTTTTTGTTCTTTGCATCCTATCAATAAAGTAACTGCAAATAATCCTATAATATACTGTTTCATGTGTTTGTATTTTAGACAAATTTAAGAATTCGTTTACATTAATGCTAAATCATAATGAGGTATATTTGCAAAAACATAAAAACGTTATGACAAACACGCACGAAATCGTTATAGATAAGGTAAAAGAATCAAAAATTAAGCAAATAGATTTTGATAATTTGACCTTTGGTAAAACCTTTACAGACCACATGCTGGAATGTACATGGCGCGATGGAGAGTGGCAAGCGATAGAGATAAAGCCTTATGGTCCTATACAGGTAGAGCCTAGTTGTAAAGTTTTTCATTATGGTCAGGCGATTTTTGAAGGTATGAAGGCCTTTAAGGACGCTACTGGTGATGTGTTTTTATTTAGACCTGAAGATAACTGGAAAAGGTTTAACGCTAGTGCAAAGAGACTTGCAATGCCTGAAGTTCCTGAGGAGGTTTTCATGGAAGGCTTAAAAAAGCTAGTTGCCTTAGATAAAGATTGGGTACGATATGGAGAAGGTTTATCCTTGTATTTGAGACCTTTTATGATATCAAGCGAAAACGGAGTTGCTGCGGCCCCATCTACTGAATATAAATTCATGATTATTATGTCTCCTGCATTTGCTTATTATAAAGGAGATGTAAGAGTAATTATAGCTTCAGAATTCTCACGTGCTGCAGATGGTGGTGTAGGATATGCAAAAGCTGCCGGTAACTATGCTGCTAGTTTTTATCCTAATAACCTAGCATTACAAGAAGGTTACCAACAAATTATATGGACTGACGCTGCTTCTCATGAATACTTAGAAGAAGCGGGAACGATGAATATTTTTGTACGTATAGGAGACAGTCTATTTACAGCGCCTCATAATGACCGTATTCTAAATGGTGTTACTCGTAGAAGTGTTATTCAAATGGCAAAGGATCATGGAATAAACGTGGAGGAACGTCGCATATCTGTAAAAGAAATAAGAGAAGCTGCAGAAAATGGTACTCTGAAAGAAATTTTTGGTAGTGGAACTGCTGCTGTGATCGTTCCTAT
>NZ_MAAX01000031.1 GCF_002162835.1 Nonlabens dokdonensis | reverse complement strand
TTTATTTCCAGTTTCTGCAGAGAAATCTGTTTTTGCAAACTCACTTAAATGCTGTCCTGTCATCCAGTCCATGGTAATGATGCGTTTGCTAGATAGTTCTGGATAATATTTAGGAAACCTCAAATTAGGAATATGAGAACAAGCCTCAGTAATCTCCATGCTCTGTTTTACTTCTAGTGTATAATCAGTCTCTTCAGTCAGCTTATCTTCTACCTCAGCAAAGTAACGTTTTGAATCATCACCTTTCAGGTTAAACATTTTTATGGCAATAGGCTTTACCATCGCAAGGTCACTTCCTATAGATTCTGCTACTCCAGGATATTGAATTTTTACGGCTAGTTCTTTACCATCTAGGCTAGCTTTGTGCACTTGTCCTATACTCGCAGCATTTACAGAATCTTTTGAAAAAGTGTCGTAAATATCTTCTGGATAAGCGCCTTGATATTTTTTAAATGTTTTTCTTACCAATGGTGCAGATAATGGCGGAACACTAAATTGGGCCAAACTAAATTTTTCTACATACGCGCCAGGCAATAAGCTTTTATCCATTGAAAGCATTTGCGCCACTTTGAGCGCACTTCCTTTCAAACTCTTCAAACCATCATAAATATCAGTTGCATTATCTTCATCTAATGAAGAGCGATCCATAGATGGATTTACTGCCTTTTTAGAGTAATATTTAAGGTAATTGGCACCTATTTTTGCACCAGTTTTCACTAGTTCTGTGGTACGGCCTATTTTACTTGTAGGTATTTTATCTAGTGTTTTCATATTCTTTAGCTTTGTGAAATCCACTTTAGCAAACTCAGTGTGACACCCTTAAACGACTTAAAATTAGATTCTCTAAAGTTTCTTTGTAACGATCTCGCTTTCGCGAAAGCGGATCGTTTTAATGTTTTAATCATCACAAAAACAACAGGTAGGTATTTTTGTTTATGATTTTACTTTTGATTTTATTTTTACTACGCCATGCGCTCTTTCCACAAGAATTTACCGAAATCAAATACGGCATCTAGTGGTGTATTATCAAATACATCAAAAATCGTATTCACAGACTTCTCAATTGCCATATCTGTTTTTTCAAATCCAGCGCTGTCATCTTCCATCCAGAATTTCATTAAGAACAACATTTGAACCCAAGCGCCTTCACTATAAATCGTTTCAGAGCGTTCTAGTAAAATATTAGACTTGTCTTCGTTGCGTTGCATGATCAAATCCTTGGCAAAATTCTTTACGTGTTTACGCAAGCCTTTTAATTGCTCCATTTTACTCATCATGTGCTGATTTTCTTTCAAGGTGTAAAGCACATAACTTCTATTAAGGGTCAATAATTCAAAAAAGGTGTAGAAAAAGGTGAGCATCTTCTCGCGATTTGAAAAATGTGGATAATCTTCATTTTTATGAGCGACATCCATAGTCATTGTAAAAAATGTATTCCAAATATCTTTGCGCAAACCATCAAAACTACCGAAGAAATTATAGAACTCCTGCTCTGACATATGGTTATCCTTAGCAAATTTGTAAACCGACTTTGGGGTTTTCTCATGCTCAAGAACGTAATCCATATAGGCCGTTAGAATATCATGCTTAGTGATTTCTTTCTTAGCTGCTTCCTTTTTTGTAGTCTTTTTTGCTGGTGTTTTTTTAGTAGTCGCCATAGCCTTAATAATTTAATGTAAAGATACGATTTGTTTAACTTATTGTGACATATGTTTAAACAAAAGTATGTTAAGGTTTAGTCGTTGTTTTTAAGGAAAACTTAATCATGACATTATAAATTCTATCTAGTCCATTTAATAATCTGAACACCATAAGCAATAAAAGGATAATGCTAGTAACAAAATAAGGGATAGTTTATATTTGTTTAACAACTTAATCATAAACTCTCGATGTTCTTCACATCTATTCTAAACAAAGCTCATTTTACTGATCAACTAAATATAATACTAGTTATAATAGCTGCTTTATTAGCCTATGTTTTTCCATTAGAGCTTTTCATTTTTAGTTATACTTTACTGGGGCCTTTACATTATGTAACTGAGATAAACTGGCTGCATAATAAAAGTTATTTTTTTACAAGTAATAAAATGGTATGGTTAAGTATAGGGCTATTTGCTTCTCTAATCTTGTTTGTACCTAAGTTATTTCTTTATTGTGAAAACAGTGATACTACACTTACCAAAACTATGGTATTCATTAATGACTGGTCTAATAGTGTGATATTTATAACTTTGATGCTGGCTGTCGCATGTCAATTTATATCTTCTAAAATTGCTTGGATAATTATTAGCTTATTTAGTTTTATAGGTGCTGTATTTTTAAAAAATGTAGAGCAATACAAATTGTTAATAGGTGTATTTGTACCTACCATCATCCACGTCTATTTATTTACTATCATTTTCATGCTCTATGGAGCTAAAAAATCAAAAAGTAATTATGGATACATTTCTGTTGCGCTAGTTTTATTAATTCCAATAATCATAATAAACCTAGAGCTTGCTAGAGGTTCATATCTATTCAGTGATTTTTCAAAAGAACTTTATTTAAATAACGATTTTCATGTATTACCTGTTATTCTTTCAAAATTTTTGGGTATGACTGATGGAACGGAGTTTTATTTCTATGAATCTATATGGCTCAAATTTATGATGTTTATATCATTTATCTATTGCTACCATTACCTCAACTGGTTTTCTAAAACAACAGTTATTAAATGGCACAAGATGCTTGATAAGAAAAAGATGATCGCAATCGTAGTTATATGGATTACCGTTATGTTTCTCTATTGGTATGACTTTGGATTAGGGTTATTAATCTCCTTATTTCTAGGATTTATACATGTGATTCTGGAATTTCCATTAAATATGTATAGTCTTAAGAAGCTCTTCTACTAGTCTGAATAATTAATTGAATCATAACAAAGGCAGAATTAGAGTCTTACTTTTTGGCGATTACAAAAAAATCTAATAAGCCAGCACTAGTCTCGATGTGGTCTATTTTATAATCCTCGATTTTTGAATTGTATTTTTCCTTTTTTGCTAAGAGAATACGATTATATCTATTTGCTAACTCGTAACTAAAATGTTGCATTGATCTAGGGAGTTTCAAAAATTGGTTAAATAAGAACGTCTGTCTAATTTTACCCCCCAATTTTAAGCTTTCCAAGTGGTATTTATAAGATGTTTGATTAGCAAAAACCCCTTTAAATTGTAACCTGTTAAAAACACCGCTTAATAGTTGCTCAAGGTCATTCTGATGATACTCTCTATAATGCCATGGATTTACCCCTGAAGACTCTGCTTTATTAGGAGTAGTTAGAAATAATGTTCCATCGTCTTCTAACAAATTATGCAAGAGGTTTATCAGTTTAAAGTCTTTTTCTATATGCTCTATAAATTGGAAACATATGATGGAGTCATACTTTTTTAAAGTGTTTAGACTTTGCTCTGGTAAGAAAGCCTTTACCTGCGTTATCTCATTTAAATTTTTGAAGGAATTATTTTTATTGAAAAGTTTTAGATTTTTATCTACTACCGTCAGACTTGTTGTTTGATTTATATAAAATTTGATTCCATCACCTGAGCCTACTCCTACTTCTAGAGTACGACCTAATTGATAATCTTGTAAAGCTACATACGCTGCAAGGCATCTATTAAGTATAGGTTGATCAGTTTTATGCTGATGAGATGCAACTTCAGTACTAAATATCATTTGAAACAGAGTTCTTCCACTCGAGGTAATTTGTATTAACTTTTTGAATTTTACTAAGATTATTTTGAATATAAGTTGGGTTAATCTTGTTGTAATTTACTAACATTTGATCTAGTAAATTCACTTTTGATTCTGCCGCTTCAAGAGTGAGTTGTCTATTCATTGGGCTTTTGTTTTCGATCATCCATTCTACTAGCATAATATTTTGCTCAATACTATTTTCCATTAATTCAATGGCTCTTTTGTTTTCTTTTAATTCATATAATCTTGCTGCGATATTAAATGCATTACCATCTCTAGGCAAGTCAAATTTTTCATAAAAAAGAGCTACATTTTTAGAGAGTTGAGTAGCTAAATCAATTTGTTCATTTTTAATCAATTGAGTAATTAAATTATTTG
>NZ_MAAX01000190.1:1656-4114 GCF_002162835.1 Nonlabens dokdonensis | reverse complement strand
CATAGAAGAAGAAGCTTTAACTTTATCTAAAAGTTTACCTTCGATTTTTTCTAATTTTGCAGGTACTGGTGGATACCAGTTGATGTTATCTAAGTCAGCTTTTGAGTAAGATCTCTCAAAGTTTGCTTTAATTTCTTTATTTAAAAATTCATTTGCACCTTTAGATGCAGTTCCATAACTCTCTTTATTTGTAAAGTATGCAGCATTTTTTGCTTCTAACATAAAGTTAATCCACTTATAAGCACCCTCAACATTTTTTGCTTTTGCAGGGATTGCAAAAGTATCAATCCAACCAAGTGCTCCACTTTTTGGTGCAACAAAGTCGATATCTGGATTTTCTTTATGTAACTTCCAACCACCGTTGTCCCAACCCATTGATACGTGTACTTCACCACTTCTCATAAGTTCTAATAATGCATCACCATTTGCATAGTAGTTTTTTGCCAATGGTTTAGCTTTGATTAAATCCGCAGCTACGCCTTCCATTAGTGCTTTATAAGCACTTACATCAGAATATTTTTCAAAAGGATTTCCACCTTTAGCAAAAGCTACACCAATTAAAGTAGGTCTTTTTAATCTATATGAGATTTTTCCATCATATTGTTTATTAAGTAAATCACTATAATCACTTGCATTTGGAGCCATTTTAGTATTAACAATTAATCCTGATGTTCCATAAACATGTGGTACTCCAAACGATTCATTTTTAACTTTTGTGTTTTTCTTAACAGCATCTAACATTGATGTTATAACTGCACTTTCGTTTATTTTTGAATAATCAAGAGCTTTATAGATTTTATATTTTGCTTGTACTGAAGATATTCTATCTTGACTTGGTTGTGCAATATCAAATCCAGCACCTCTAGTTGCTCTTAGTTTTGCAACCATTTCTTCATTGTTTGAATAAGTAACTTCTACTTTTAAACCCGTTTGCTTTTCAAATTTTTCAACCAAAGCTTTTGGTGCATAACCCTTCCAAGTTAAAATCTTAAGTGTGTCTTGTGCCATTAAAGTTCCACTTGTAAGTGATACTATTAAACCAGCTGTTAATAACGTCGTTTTTTTCATACTGTCTCTCCAAATTTTTTGATTGTCTTTTGACAATTTCATGGTTCATCCTGTCGTATTGACTGATCACAATTTCGTATTTAAAGTAGTATACATAAGTACAGTTACATGTCAATTACAAATATTCAGAAGAAATTATTTTTTAAAATAAGATACACGAATAATGATCGTTACTCTAAATAACACATCATAACCTTGTTATGTTTGGATAATAGTGACGTATTGATTTTTAAAACTTGCTTAAATAGCAATAAAATATATACATTATTGTCACTTTATAGAGAAAATAATAGAACTTTTATGAAACAAAACGCCTATATAAGCCTTGATTTATGTGCTTATTTGGTTTTTTTACAAATTTACCATAACTTTTTTTTCTTACCTAAGTCTATAAATTATAGATAATTTAAATTTTTTTCTGATAGAATTGATTTATTAATATTATCATAACATTATAATGTTATTTTCTGGTAAATTCTAAAGATTATAAAAGAAGAGGGTGATTATAAAATAATGCTATTAAGTAAAATAATTTCTAAAGAATATAAAAAAATTATTTTATAATAAGTTAGGTGAAGAAAAATACTTTTAAGTGTTTGTTTTATTTAAAGATGATGGTTTTTGTTAGAAATAAATATTAATTATAATAATTCTAAGGATGTCTGAAATAGGACATTACATAGATAAGGATTTGTATGAATATCATAAAAACAATATTTGATTTTTCAAGATTTAAAATAGTGGTATTTCCACTGGTTCTTTTAACTCTGGCCTACTTTTTATTTGCAGATGAAAATCTAAAGATAATTTTTGCGGGAATTGCTATTTTTATAATTGGAATGAAGTTTATGGAAGATGGTTTTAAATTATTTTCTGGAAATAGTTTAGAAATATTTTTGGAGAAATTTACAAATAATTTGCCAAAATCAATGTTTATGGGATTTTTTGCCACAACATTGGTTCAAAGTTCTTCTTTGATCTCTATTATTATTATTTCATTTTTATCCATAAAAATCATTACTTTACCCCAAGCTATTGGGGTGATTTTTGGAGCAAATCTAGGATCTACGACCACTGCTTGGCTGGTTTCTTTTTTTGGATTGAAGTTAAATATTGCATCCTATGCAATGCCAATGATTATTTTTGGAGTCATTGGAACATTTTTAAAGTCAAGAACCTATGAAGCCATTGGAAATGTTCTTTTGGGATTGGGATTTGTTTTTTTGGCAATTTTTTATATGAAAGATGGATTTGAATCTTTACAAGGTACCATTGATTTGTCACAATACGCCCTTGAAGGATACTGGGGATTTGTTGTTTTTGCTCTTGTTGGTGCAGTGGCCACTGTGGTGATGCAATCAAGTGGTGCAACTATGGCCTTGGTAATAAC
>NZ_MAAX01000190.1:0-1522 GCF_002162835.1 Nonlabens dokdonensis | reverse complement strand
ATGCAGGAGTTTACTTAGTTCAAATTACTTCTGGTACAACTAGCCTTACTAAAAAACTAGTAATCAAATAATTTATCCTTCAATTTGATTTATAAAAGCAGTGCTGGAGTAAGCACTGCTTTTTTTATGTATACTATTTCAGTCTCGCTTTCGCGAAAGCGAGATCAACACTTTCTCTTTACTTTTTCAGTATTATATACGCTACTTGTAATTTTACTAATTTATTCAAGAGTTTTAATAGTAAGAAGTTGTGAATCAATACGTCTACAAGTCTATGATACGAATTATAATAAGTACAACGCTTAGTCTTTTTTTATTTCATTTGAACACCATGATATTTGATTTTAATAAGAATGCAGATATTTCTGTATGGAAAATTGTGGACGATAGAGTCATGGGAGGAATTTCTCAAGGTAGGTTTTCACTTACTGACGAAGGTTACGGTAAATTTCATGGTCTTGTAACTACTGAAAGTAATGGTGGTTTCAGTTCTGTAGATTACAATTTTAATACTTTGGAAGTCGGTTCTAAGGATAAACTTAAAGTGAGGCTTAAAGGTGATGGAAAAATCTATCAATTGAGAGTTAAAGCTTTTTCAAGCGATAGACATAACTATATTAAAGAAATTTCAACGTCTGGAGACTGGGAAACTTTTGAGATACCGCTGGCATATATGTATCCATCCTGGCGAGGAAATAAGCTGAATATCCCTAATTTTGATAAAGATCAAATAACTAGCATCACTATATTAATCGCTAATGGAAAAAGAGAAAATTTTGAAATTTTGCTAGATTCTATAGAGCTTATCAAATCCTAAATGCTAGGCAGATAGTTGTAACTAATTTCAGTTTCTGCGTGCTTTACGCATTTTACGTTCTTCTCTTTTTTTGAGAAAATAAAGTCTTCGTTTTTCTTTAATGCTTAGATCTTCACGGTTACGATTTTGTAATTCTTGAAGTTCTTGATTATCTGTTTTGTTTAAAGCTATACTCTTGTAATCCCTCGCGCTCAAGCGTATCCCTATTGCTATATTAAGGTAGTTAGCATTGTTAAAACGATCTTCCAGAGCTCTTGCGGTATTAATGTTATAAGAAACCATTTCAAAACTAGGGCTTATATAAAAAGAAGTAGAACTATTTAAAATGTATTCTACACTAGTCGTAATACGTAATACATTTCCAGTATCCCTAAATTTGCCGCCGCCTTGTGATGGGCTCTGTTTATTTTTATTCTGGCTGTAACCGTAACCTATATCACTAGTTATACCCCAATAATCATTTAGTTGATAGTCATATCCGGCATATAAGTAAGCATTAAATTTAGTAGATTTTGAGTATTCCCCAACAACCGCGGTACTGGTCACGTTCATAAAGTCTTGAGTGAGCGATCCACCTAAGTAAAAGTTTTTAGGCAAGTAAAATTGCATCCTTAAACCATAACCTACTCCACCTTCTAGACCATTACCAGCAAAATTATCACCACTAGTAAATCCCCTTTGCAAATATAAATCGGTTACAAACAC
>NZ_MAAX01000169.1 GCF_002162835.1 Nonlabens dokdonensis | reverse complement strand
TGGTATTGAGGAAGGTGAATTTAGAGATAGAGCTTATTTGTCTTTACCTGGACACCAAGAGGAATTAATCCAAGCTGTTGCTGAAACGGGAACACCAGTAGTGGTTATTTTAGTAGGCGGAAGTGCCATCACCATGCAAAATTGGTTACAAAAAGTGCCTGCGATTCTTGATGTTTGGTATCCTGGAGATGAAGGCGGAAACGCTGTAGCAGATGTGCTTTTTGGAGATTACAATCCAGCAGGTAGATTGCCTGTAACGTTCCCTATAGATGTGGCACAGGTGCCATTATACTACAATCATAAGCCCACAGGTCGTGGTGATGATTATGTTAATTTATCTGGAAAACCTTTATATCCGTTTGGTTATGGTTTAAGTTATACACACTTTAATTACAGTGATTTGCAAATTGATAAAACTACCATTAATACTTCCGAAAGTGCTACTGTTTCATGCACCATTACAAATACTGGAAATTTTAATGGAGATGAAGTTGTGCAGTTATATATTAAAGATGAATATGCTTCGGTTGCAAGACCTATTATGGAATTAAAAGGGTTTCAGAGAATTCATTTAAAAAAAGGAGAATCCAAAACGATAATATTTCAAGTAACGCCTGATATTCTCACCATGCTTGATAAAAACATGAATCGTATAATAGAACCAGGTGATTTTAGAATATTGATAGGCACATCTTCTAACGATATACGTTTGAGAACAACCGTAACAGTCGAATAAATTTATAGTACTAAGTATAACCATGTGTATAATTCATTGCTAGTTATAGCCTACTTACGAAAGTCCTCGCGGACTTTCTATCTGTGATTTATTTGCTAACTTTAATGCTTAAACACGCAACGAAATCATACACAAAATCGTTACTACGCTTTTGAAACAAACATTGAACATTACATTTAAATTAGGATTTTATTGGTTGTTTTGATATTTTCAGGATGTTTATCATCTGAAAAAACAAAACCGATTGAAAACGAAACTAATACTGTTCCAAATCGTAACAAACTCTGAAAATTATTCTGATTTTCAAAAGATGTTTAAATATCCAAGTTCTGAAATAGTTGAATTTACATTTACGGCAGCGGAAAAATATACGTTTGGAGAACCAATTGAAATGACCTTAAAATGGTTAAACAAATCTCAGGATAATCAAGTTATAATGATTAGAGATTATTGGGAACATCCGATAGGAATTGGAGCCTCAATTATAAATATTAAAACGAATGATACTCAACAAAAATATACTTCCAGACATATATTGAGTTCAAACTTCTTTTTAGAGAACGAGTTGAAAGAATATGAAATAACGCTTAAACCAAACGAAAGCAAAACTCATCCAATTCATTTGAACGAAATTCCGTATTTAGAAAATAATGATATGAACTTTTCCAAAAAATTACCGAAAGGAACGTACACTGCTCAAATCAATTACTATGCGAAATCATCAAATGAACTAAAATTTATCATCGAATAAAAACGTGTGTTAACAAAGCACTGTGGTAAAATACAAGTAAAATCTGCTTTATTTTATCACTAGAGTACTTCTGTAAGAATTATCATAAATGAGTCCTGATTTTATATGACAAAATCTTTTCAAATGGAGATGAATTTTATCTGTTAACATAAAAATCTTTACGTTAATTTTAAAGCTGTGATTAATTTTTTATAATTGAGTAATCAAGGCATCAATGAAACTACCTTTAAACTGCACCGTAGACTATATAAACGATTTTCTAAGTAACAGAGAAGCTAAACAGCTTTATAACACTTTAATTGAGGAATATAAATTAGATCAGTCACGTCTTACCATTCGCGCTGGTGGAAAACTGATAAAAACAGATAGTTTCAAAATTTTATTTGTATCAAAAGAATTGAAAGAATTCAACAGTCACCCAGAAGAGATCCACGGTAAAAACTATCTCTGGAATGAGCAGATGTTAGAACTAAAATATAAAGTCGAAAGCTTACTCGATAAGAAATTTGATCTTGCTATGTGTTTGTATTATCCAGATGGAAACTATTTTGCACCCTACCACAGTGATCAAGAGACCTCTGGTTATAACACTATTCTACCTTCACTTAGTTTAGGAGAAGTGAGACAATTTATATTTAAGGATAATTCAAATGAAGATGTTTACAGGATGGATCTGGCTCATGGTAGTTTACTGGTAATGGGTGCACATTGTCAGGAGCGCTATACGCACAGTTTGATTAAAAATCCAGCGTATAAAAACGGTAGAATAAATATTACTTTTAGAGAGGCAAGTTTTAAATAGGTCCCATTATTGCGGTATGTACCCTTCATCAATTTCATTACCAAATAACTTCCCAACTAGGTAATTATTTATAATAACTACTCATGGCTTTACTTTAGAATCCATCTTTTTACCGGAAAGATTAATCAAAAGATACCGATTTTTTAAACTGCTGCGGCGTTATCATTTCCATCTTTTTAAATTGCCTATTAAAATAACTGGTATTATTAAATCCAGATTTAAAAGCTATTTCAGACATTCTACAGTCTTTTGATGCTTTGATTAATTTTTTGGAGAACTTTATTTTTTCCGAATTAATGTAGTCAATTGGAGAAACACCTAATGTGTTTTTAAATTGCTTATGAAAATGAGAGGTACTCATATATGCCTTTTTAGCTAGTATGTCGACATTAAGGTCCTTATTAGTAAGATTATCTTTTATAAATTTTACTACGGTTCCTATTCTAGTATCATTAAATATTTGATCAGGATCATTTATTATTAAGGTTTTAGCTCTTGTTTGTAAAAGACGAATAATGAGCTCTTGAATCATTAAATCCAATAATACATCCTTAGATTTATTGTTATTAGTAAACGTATAGGTCAACCTTTTAATTAAGTGATTAACATCCTCATTATTAATGAGGTGTGATGCATTTTTGTCTAGGCTCCAATTATTATTTTCATTTTCAATAGCAACATGGTGATTAAATTTCTCAACCACTTCATTTATTTTAAAAGCATCAATCCCTAAGGCTAGACATTGAGTAGGACTATTTTTAGTTGCTAAAGGAAAATCAATGATCATTTCCTTACTTCTGGGCATAACGACAGACTCGCCAGGAAAAAAATCAAAAGCTTCAAAACCCTCTATATGCATCACCTTTTTTCCTGTTAGCATACTAGCGATGACAGGAAAATCAAAAGTGAGAGCTACTTTTTCAGCATAATCATTTGTCTCGTAGATATTTAGTTCAGCATAATCGGCACTATAAGTGGTTCTGTTTTCTACTAAAGTAGTCAGTTTTCTATTGCTCTTATATTGGTCTAAAATGGATTTCATACTCAATTTTACAAAATTCTTGAATAACTAACTTAAAAGTAAGAGATATGTTCAAGTATATAATAATTACGTTCAAGATAATTATAATTTGATAAAATATCTTTAGCATTCATAAGGAATTTTCATGTTTTATACGTCAAAATCAGTAAATTAATAATTAAACCCAAAATATTATGAGTTATTCTAAACCAAAATTTAAAGAAAAATATTCCAATTTTATCAATGGTAAATTTGTAGAGCCTGCAAACGGTGAGTACTTTGAGAACACTTCTCCTATTGACAATAGCCTAATTGCTAAATATCCACGATCGCAAAAAGAGGATGTTGAAATGGCTTTAGATGCTGCAAACGCAGCCAAAGAGAGCTGGGGAAATACATCGGCTACAGAAAGAGCTAGTCTATTAAACAAAGTGGCAGATATTATTGAGGAAAACCTAGAAGAGTTTGCCCTTGTGGAAACTTGTGATAATGGGAAGCCAATAAGAGAAACCTTAAATGCAGACATTCCTTTGGCTGTAGACCACTGGCGTTATTTTGCAGCATGTATCAGATCTGAAGAAGGAAGTGCTACAGAGCTAGATCAACATACGCTATCAATGAATATAAAAGAGCCTCTAGGTGTTATAGGTCAAATCATTCCATGGAATTTCCCGTTACTCATGTTATCTTGGAAATTACCTCCAGCTCTTGTTACAGGTAATTGTGTAGTATTGAAACCTGCAGAACAAACACCATCGTCTGCAACATTATTGATGGAAAAAATTGCAGATGTATTTCCTCCTGGCGTTTTAAATATTGTGCACGGCTTCGGACCGGAAGCAGGAAAACCTTTA
>NZ_MAAX01000175.1 GCF_002162835.1 Nonlabens dokdonensis | reverse complement strand
ACCGCCTACCACTTCAGCACCTTCTTTATCTAAAATACCACGTCGCGTTTGTGGTCCCAGATGAACATTTGCAATGTCTTTAATTCGGATAGAAGTAAAATTTTCTGAAGAAACAACTGCATTTTCAATATCTGTAACCGATTTCACATACCCCAGACCACGAACCAAATATTCGGCTTGATTAATTTCCAAAGTCTGCGCACCGATGTCTTGATTACTTTCCTTGACAGCTTTTACAATATCGGTCAAGCCGATGTTGTATTGTCGCATTTTTTCAGGGTCAACATCCACTTGGTATTCCTGGACGTAACCACCGATTGATGCTACTTCAGAAACACCGCTTGCCGAAGACAGACCATATTTTACGTAGTAATCCTGTATGCTTCGTAATTCCTGTGGATCCCAACCGCCAGTTACGTTGCCATCTTTATCACGACCTTCCAGCGTGTACCAAAAAATTTGACCTAATCCCGTAGCATCCGGACCCAATGCAGGGTTTACACCATCGGGCAATAAGTTTGCGGGAAGGGAATTGAGTTTTTCGAGAATACGGCTACGTGACCAATAGAATTCTACATCTTCTTCAAAAATGATATAGATACTTGAAAAACCGAACATTGAAGAGCTTCGGATGGTCTTGACCCCAGGAATTCCCAACAATGAAGTTGTAAGTGGATAGGTAATCTGGTCTTCGATATCCTGCGGTGAACGCCCTTGCCACTTTGTGAAAACGATTTGCTGGTTTTCGCCGATGTCTGGAATGGCATCCACGGCCACAGGATCAGTGGGTAAAATACCTGTTTCCCAATTGAAGGGTGCGTTGACAATGCCCCAACCTACGAATAGGGCGAGTAGTATAACGGCAACAAGTTTATTTTCTATGAGAAATTTTATGCTTTTATTTAGCATACGATATGATTATTAAACAGTTATAGAAATATGCTTTTGTTTGCTCTCAGCACAAATGAGAAACAACAAAGCGTGCCCAGAACGAATGCATCGCTGGGCTTATCCAGTTGCAATTAGATTGCTACTGGTACTGTTTAAAAAATCAAATTAAGAATGTCTGGTGCAATACCTGCAGGTCCCGCCTTATGAATGGTGGCGAGTGATCTGAGAAAGAGATCTCTTGTGATTCAGTTCCTTCAAAGAGACTGATATAAGAATAAGTAAAAGCGGCAACGAATATTTGCTGCTCAAATGTAAGTTGTGAAAAATCCTGTTTTAAATCGTCCTGACCTTCAATAATTAATTGTTCATCTGAGCAACAAGATTTTTTAGAAATCATTGAGTTAGAACAACTCTTAGCAGGTTCAGCTTTTCCCATTCCACAAGTCTTAACATCTTGGATGAATGAAAAATCTACTAACGTATCTCCACAATAATGCATATCCACAGTAAATGACATTGTGGTCAGTAGAACCACAACAGCCATTACCATTGCCATTGATTTGTGGATAAATTGTTTCATTTATTGCAAAATTAGCAAATATTTTAACATAAAGGTTTGTTTTAACGAAATGTTATCTTGTTGTGGTTTGCAAATTGATCCATTCTCTCAAATATTTGAAAGGAAAAGGAATTACTGTTAAATCACCGTACCTAACAAAATCCACATTCATTAATGGCAGCATCTTATCAAAAAATATAGGACCATCTAAAAATCCTGATATTTCGCGAATTACCGATGCACGGCCAATTTTTGTGCGCATTCCATCACCTATAGTTCCAACATAATAGAACAACTTCCCGTTTTCGATATAGGAATGGATATCAAGATTGCTGTCCATTAAGTCATATTTGGATTGGTCTCTCATATAAACCTTAAGGACCTTGCCAGTTTTATCCTCTATGTGTTTGGCCAGTTTCTTTTTTACAGACCTATGGTCAATCAGTCGAAGAATTTCAGATTTTAAAATTGTGTTCTTTGAATGTTCTTCGAGAAGACTGCTGAAATGGTTATTCTGAGATGGCTCAATATCTATTTCTGAAAGCCACATTAATAGGTCTTCTACATTGAATTCCTCATCTTTATCTTCAGCTAATAATTTTTTATAGATGTTTTGAAACTCGGGTAAAGTGAATAGGTCGGAACGCCTAATTATATTTATGTCGCCTTTATCATTTTTAATAATGCCCTCTACTGATTTGTCGTCACTAAAAATTGTGATTAAATCATCAAACTCAGATTGATTGAAGAGCGAAGGTTCTTTCCTTTCAAAAGACATCGAGCCATTTGGTGCAATGGTTAGGAAATAATATGAATCATTTCGGCTTATACCGAAAATTTGGTTTAATTGATAATTATAGTTTGCCCAATCAACCAAAGAGACTTGATTGAGATGAACATCTCGCTTTATCAAAAGCTCTTTGACTATAGCTTTGACTGCACTTGAACTTTTAAAATTAAAATCCTCAATTGTAATGTGCTGGACTATACCACCAGTGTTGCTGTAAGTATCTTTAGTGCCGTGATTCTCATAGTATGCTTTATTGTGTAAAAGCTTTATATTTAAAGCCTTTGGCTTGTAATTATTTGAAATGGATACTACGTTTTGCGGAAACAATGATTTGAGCATTTCCTTTAGGGTTTCAGCATAATCAAGACCTTCTTCTTCAAGGCTATTGATGATGTTCAAATTCAACTTTTCTTTAGCAAGAATTGTGTTGATATCATCCTGTCCATTACCTTTGAGTCTAATTGATTTTTCAGTTTCTTTGATTTCAAATGAAACCTGAATGTAATTGGATAATTTAGATTTTATTTTATCAAAAATAAATGACAACTGTCCCATTTTACTTTCCGAAAAGGAATCCAAATCGCTAAAATCCATAAACGGAGTCACGGTTTTTTTACCTTGCTCTTGTTTAATGATGAATACATCCTTTGCATCAAGATTTTCAGATTTTAGAATACGTCGCATCGATTTTGTAGCGTGAACATAGGTGTATTTAGCATAGTCTTTAAGTTGTTTTCTCTCAAATTTAAGTCGTGACAGAAGCAACAAGCTCGTGAATGTTGTAGTCCTTAACTGTAATTGTAAATCTTTGTTTATTTTTACTTCTACTGCTGGGATTTTAGTAAGCAACTTATTTTTTCCAAACTTCCTTTTCTCGAAAAGAGATTCTTTAAAAAGAAATAATTTGCCCGTTAAATTGTTAAACTGTAACCGTTCACTTTTTGGGGCATTCAGGCTATTTATAAGAAGTTGAATTAAAATATGTCTCGGGACATTTTGCAATTGCTCAATATCTAACACCTTGTAGTGTAAACCATCCATTTCGGTGCCTTCATCCAAAACCTTACGTAGATCTATATTCTCAAATTCCGTTTTCACGAAAAGCGTATATAAAGAACTGCCATTTTCAAAAACGACAGCCTTCGCCATAACATTCTGTGAAAACTCATCAATGAATTGGGCGCCAAACTTTATGTAGCCATCCGATTGCGTAAATTGGACAACTACAAAGTCTTCAATGATATTTTGAAAATTAACTGTTGGTGCAATTCGGTTTGTGGTTACTTTGTTCATACGTTTCGCATTATTTTTTCAATGGCATCTTGATTAAAATCTTTCCTCTCAACATCGAAAAGATTGGCAATTTCTACAATACGACCATCTAAGGTTTCAATAGGACGATAATCGCTTACTGCCAGAATATTTATGACGATTATTCTATCGCCCTTCATTCCATCAAGTTTCTGTAAAATATTTTCTTTTTTTGTTGATGCATCGAACGAGGTATATTCTTGCCAATGTTTAAAGTCTATATAGACGTCTTTATCTTTAACCTTAAAATCAAAACGTTCATAGTGCTCTTTCGACAATTCTTCCAATTCAATTTTTAGGTGTTCTTCTAAAATAAACTTGCCTACTTCTTCGCCCAAAGCACCTTTGTAAATATTATGGAAGACAACGGGCGTTAGAATGTGTTTTCCGTTATTAAAATCAGTAGCATAACTGTTAGATTCAAAGTGAGCTTTTACATTTGGAATAAGCATCAGTTGTTCTAAGCGTGCTGAATAAGCAGAAACGCTAAAATCCATATCGTTGTTAAATGAAACATCTATTTTTTGGAAATCATTGGATTGATTGTAGGTATATGAATTGGTAACTTCCGGAAGTTCTACATAAATGTCCAATACACGAACAAGGCTTTTGGCACGTTCTTCTGTTATCGTTGGGAAACGTAAGCAGAGCTCTCTGAGTTGTTGCCATTCAA
>NZ_MAAX01000129.1 GCF_002162835.1 Nonlabens dokdonensis | reverse complement strand
TCCTTTTTCTTCGGCACGACCTGTTCTTCCTATACGGTGCATGTAGTTTTCTGGAAAAGTAGGAACATCAATGTTGATAACGTGAGATATTTTATCAAGATCCAGTCCACGTGCCATAACATCTGTAGAAACAAGAATACGACTAGCTCCACTATCAAATAATTCAATAGAGCGCAATCGATAATTTTGAGTTTTGTTAGAGTGAATTACAGAAATCTCACTTCCGTAGTGTGGACTCATCACTTCTTGTAATCTATCAGCACTTTTTTTGTTACCTACAAAGACAAGTACTTTGTGAAAGGTAGTGGCATCACTCAACAAATGCATTAAGAGATTTGCCTTTGTATAAAAGTTCTCTACTTGATAACAAGTTTGATCTATATTTTCTAGTCTCGTACCAGAAACAGCGATAGAAATTTTATTAGGATTATAGAAGTAAGATTTGATAAAATCCTCTATTTGATCAGTCATCGTTGCCGAAAACATGATGTTTTGTCTCTTTCTAGGTAAATGATCAAAAATATTAGTAAGCTGGAATCTAAAACCTAAATCAAGCATCACATCTACCTCATCTATCACTACTTTTTTACAGTTTTTAAAACTTACCGTATTGCTTATGATTAAATCATACAATCTTCCTGGAGTTGCAACTAGGATATCTACACCTTGTGCATAGGCTTTTTTTTGTGTATTGATATTAGTTCCTCCATAAATACCCAGCACTCTTAAGTTCATGTATTTAGAGTACTCTTCAATATTTTGAGTCACTTGCACTACAAGTTCACGAGTAGGGACAAGCACTAGTACACGAGGATCATCTACTTGTGCATACTTCAGTTCATGTAATAGAGGTAGCATGTAACCTAATGTTTTACCAGTTCCTGTTTGCGCAATACCTATCATATCACGACCAGAAAGAATAACTGGAAATGCCTCTTCCTGTATAGGAGTCATGGTTTCAAAACCTAGCTCCTCAATACCATTTCTCAACGGTGTTTTAAGGTTAAGATCTGCAAAGGGTTTCATACTATAAATTTTTTGCAAAGATACCTTTTTAAAATAACCGAAGGTATCCATAAACAATAGTGTGAATGTGAACAAAGAGAGCTGTCCTTTTTGCTTTTACTTTTAAGTTTAAGTTTAAGTTTAAGTTTAAGTTTAAGTTTAAAAATAAGATTTTACTTAACGGTATCTTTGCACCATGCATTTAAGAAACATACACAGGTACGGTTACGACTTTGATAAACTGACCGCTACCCATCCAGAATTAGGAAAACATCTTATAGAAAACCCTTCAGGCGATGTAACGATAGACTTTAGTGACTCAGCTTCTATCCTAGAATTTAATACTGCCCTATTAAAACACCATTATAAAGTTAAATACTGGCGTTTACCAGAAGGTTCTCTGTATCCACCTATTCCAGGACGGGCAGATTATATTCATCATATATCAGATCTAGTAGGTAAAGGTGATAAAAACGGGCTTGATGTAGGTTGTGGTGCAAGCGCCATTTATCCTATCTTAGGAAATAACATTTACGACTGGAAAATGGTAGGCTGTGACGTCGCAGATGAAAGCATTGCGTTTGCAAAAAAGAACACTTCAAAAAATGACGCTATAGAAATACGTCATCAAGTAGATAAAGGAAATTTGTTTAAAAACGTTATACGTGAAGGCGAGAGTTATGATTTCACGATGTGTAATCCACCTTTTTATGGTAGTGAAGAAGAAGCAGTAAAGGCTAATCTGAGCAAACAGCGTAAATTAGGCACCTATGAAGAGCGTCGTAATTTTGCTGGTCACGCGCACGAGCTTTGGTGCAATGGTGGAGAAGCCTTATTCATTAAAAGAATGATTAAAGAATCTGTTGCTTTTAAAAGTCAAGTAGGATGGTTTACGTGTTTGCTTTCGCGAAAGCAAAACCTAAAAAAGCCATTGAAACAATTAGAAAAATTAGGTGCTGAAACAAAAGTCGTAGAAATGACTACTGGAAATAAACAATCCAGATTTGTAGCATGGAGATTTAAAGTGTAATTTTTAAATCTGTAAAGCTTATATATTTTAGGCTAAAAAAGAAAGAAGATGCCGCCTTGAGCGGGAAGATAAAGGAATTAATAATGGACGATAAAACTATTCAAAATTTAAGAGAAGCGCTGGAGTTTTCTCCAGATAATATTCCATTGAGATTACATCTTGCAGAGTCGCTACGTCTGGCTAATATGCTAGAAGAAGCTGAAGAAGAATACGAGATTATTTTACAGTATAATGCAGAGCCAAAAGCAAGAATAGGTCTCGCACTCATCTCTTACAAGCAAAAAAACTATTCCAAAGCGATCGTTATTTTAGAGAGTTTGATTCAGGAAGGAAATAAAGATCTAGACACCCATTTATTTTACACACGAGCTCTAGTCAGATCAAACGATACAGATCAAGCGATAGATGCCTACCAAGATTTATTGAAACACCATCCAGATTTTAGCGATAGTGAACTGGATAAAGAACTGAGAATGCCTTCTAACGCTCCAGATGGTTATGATGAAGACGACAATGATTTTGATGATGATTATGATGATGGCTACAATGAGTCTAGTGTCTTTATAGAAAAACCAGAAATGGACTTTAAAGATGTGGGCGGCATGGAAAACGTGAAGCGCGAGATCGATTTAAAAATCGTACAACCACTACTCCATCCAGAAATTTATAAAGCCTACGGAAAGAAAATAGGTGGTGGGATTTTACTTTATGGTCCTCCAGGATGTGGTAAAACTTATATTGCTAAGGCTACCGCTGGACAAATTAATGCCAAATTTATTTCTTTAAGCCTTAACGATATTCTAGATATGTGGATAGGTAATTCTGAAAAGAATTTGCACCGCATATTTGAAGTGGCTAGAAATAATACTCCTTGCGTTTTATTCATAGATGAGATCGATGCACTAGGCGCAAGTCGTAGTGATATGAAACAAAGTGCTGGTAAAAATTTGATCAATCAGTTTCTTCAAGAGTTAGATGGTATTTCTAATGATAATGAAGGTTTATTGATTTTAGGCGCGACTAACATGCCGTGGCATCTGGATACGGCTTTTCGTCGTCCAGGTAGATTTGATCGCATACTTTTTGTGCCGCCGCCAGATGCTCCTGCTCGTGAGGCTATTTTTGATTTAAAACTAGAAGAAAAACCTACTAAAGATATTGATACAACAGCACTGGCAAAAAAAGCTCCCGAATACTCTGGTGCTGACATTGAAGCGGTTATCGATATTGCTATTGAAAATAAACTAGAAGAAGCTATAAAGTCTGGAATGCCTCAACCTCTTACTACAAAAGACCTTTTGAGATCGCTTAAACAGCACAAACCTAGTACTAAAGAATGGTTTACTACGGCTAAGAATTTTGCTGTTTATGCAAATGAATCTGGACTTTATGATGATATACTTCATTATTTGAAATTGAAAAAATAATGATAGACGCTATTTACGATAGAGCCTACCTACTCTACCAGCAAAACAGATATGCTCAAGCTGAGGACTTGCTTAATCAAGCACTTACTCAAGACCCAAATAATATATATTGTTTGCACTTGCTCGCCGAGGTAAACCTAGCACAAGACGATCCTAAAAAGGCAAAACACTTTATAGACATCGCCATAGGACTAGCGCCGCACATGGACGCTTTATTTGCCACTAAGGCAAAGGTGATGCTTAACGTAGAGAAGTATGATGATGCAGAGAATTTATTAAAACAAGCCATTCAACTCAATGCGCAAGAAGCCTCGTATTATGCGATGCTGGCTCATATCTCGCTTTCGCGAAAGCGGTATAAGGAATCAGAACAACTGGCAGAAAAGGCTTTATCTCTAGACCCTGCAAATTTGCTTGCTTTAAATGTGAAAAGTACAGCACAACTGAAACAGAATAAAAAAAGAGAATCTGAGGAAACTCTTAAAGGAGCGCTGGGAGAAAATCCAGAGGAT
>NZ_MAAX01000037.1:583-4234 GCF_002162835.1 Nonlabens dokdonensis | reverse complement strand
CTACCGAAAATAAAATAACTACAATAACTATTAATAGACCTAACAAGCTCAATGCACTCAACAAAGAAACCATTGAAGAATTAAGTCAAGCAATATCTTCTGCAGAAGAAGATGTGGACACTCGAGTAATTATTCTGACTGGTAGTGGCGAGAAAGCTTTTGTCGCTGGTGCTGACATTTCTGAATTTGCAGATTTCTCTCCAGAAGAAGGAAAACGACTTGCTGGAAAAGGTCAGGAATCACTCTTTGATGCGGTAGAAAATTGTTCTACGCCTGTTATTGCCGCCGTAAACGGCTTTGCCTTAGGTGGCGGACTAGAACTTGCCATGGCAGCACATTTTAGAGTAGCAAGTGGAAATGCTAAATTAGGATTACCAGAGGTTTCATTAGGTGTGATACCAGGTTATGGAGGTACGCAACGATTACCTCAACTTGTAGGTAAAGGTCGCGCCATGGAAATGATCATGACAGCAGGAATGATCAATGCTGGGACAGCACATGAATATGGATTAGTTAATCATGTAGTTACACTTGAAGAATTAATTCCTACTTGTGAAGAGCTTGCTGGCAAAATTATGAAGAACAGCCCGATGGCTATAAGCGCAGCTATAGATGCTGTAAATGCAGGCTTTGTAGATGGAACAGACGGTTATCAAGTAGAAATCGATAATTTCGGTTCATGTTTTGGAACAGAAGAGTTTGTAGAAGGAACTACTGCCTTTTTAGAAAAGCGTAAGGCTGAGTTTTAGAAATTTATAAATATTTACCATATATCACAAGAGGCGGAATTAAATCCGCCTCTTTTTTTGTGCTCAACTGAATTAATAAATCGATATTTATACTTTATCGTCCATATGAATTCCGTTTTATTTCAGTTTTTACCTTTACTCATTTCTCCTGTGTCTATTTTTATAGTAATAGCCTACTATCAAGATTTCAAGAGAAATAAAAAGTATATCGCTTCAGGCTTCAAGTTTATACTGTGGTTTATAATATTTACGGTATTCTACTTCGGCATCGCAACGATTCTAAATATTACTATTATTACCTCCATACTAGCTTTTGGAGTTTTAGTTCCGATGATATTGATTCTAAAAAGTATTGTGATTAAAAATGGTCATAGCTAATGAATGTATCACATAGAATTGAAGAGCAACAAATCATCCTCTAAACAAAAAGAAGTCGTCTTTCATGTCTTCGATCTTTTCGTCTTTATTCGTGATAATGTAGTCCAAAGCTTTTTCGGTAAAATCAAGACCTTTCTGTGTTAAAGAGACAACATGATCTTGAATGAGAATCATATTGTTTTTCTCTGCTAAATCAAGAACCGTTTGAGCACGTACTTTGCCCCAATTGATGTGTTCTTGTAAATGTGCGACTCTGCGTTCTTCTTTGCTGTCGTGATTGTTCAAGTGCAGTAAAAAAGTCAATAAAGACACTTCTATACGTTGTCTTTTTTGTTTGAATAAAACGGCTATCAATCCTTTCGAAGGTGCAAAAAGATAAACTAGCAAAAATATCAAGCCCAAGACAGTAGTTATCGATCCACTAATCGAAGCATCTAACCATGCAGCAAAATAATAGCCACCTACCGCACTCAGTATTCCAAATAAAACAGATAGCAAGATCATTTTCCTTAAATCTGTAGTCAATAAATATGCTGCTGCTGCCGGTGCGATCATTAAAGCAACGACTAATATCGCTCCTACCGCATCAAAAGAAACTACCGTAGTTACCGATGCGACACTCATTAATCCATAATGCATGATCACAGGAGAAAAACCTAAAGCTGAAGATAAGCCTATATCAAAAGTGCTTAATTTCAATTCTTTGTAAAAAGCAAAAAGTAAAATGATAGTAAGCAATAAAACTGCCGAAATCGTCCACAAACTCTTAGCTCCATAACTTACTCCATCAATCATCAGTTTATCAAAGGCAGCATATTCCAATCTTCCTACAAGGACTGCATCAGTATCTAGATGTATGTCATTTGCATAAATAGCGATCAATAAAACTCCAATACTAAACAATGCAGGAAATACCAACCCTATCGCGGTATCTTCTTTTACTAATCCTGTTTTTTGAATCGCTTCTACGAGAACAACCGTAATAATCCCACTAAAAGCTGCGAGCAGAATCAACCATGGTGAGGCAAGATCTTCTGTAATAAAAAAGCCGATCACGATCCCAGGTAAAATGGAATGACTAATTGCATCACTTATCAATGCCATTTTACGCAATACAAGAAACACTCCTGGAATCGCACAAGCGACTGAAGTAAGACAAGCGATCAATATAATGGCTAACTCACTATTCATGATTCTGGTAAATTAGTATTATATAAATTTGCTGCCGTTTCAAAACCCTTTTCTGTCAGAGCCCAATCTTGACCTTGAATGGTAATCCAGTTTTTGTCTGCTAGTTTGCTCAAAGTTCCCTTAGTAAAACCTTGAAATCCGTTAAGGATTCTAATCGAGTGTGGCCTGGTAATATCTTGATGTTTTTCTACAATACCGTACATAAAGTATAAAGTCTTTTTAAGCTCTAGATCACGACGGTTCCTAATTAATCGTATTTGCTTGAAAAGGATTCCTCTTCCAGGAGAGAAAACAAAAGAGACTATCACAAAAACTGCTGCCACAAGAACAATTACCGGTCCAGTAGAAAGATTGTTGTATGTCGCACTTATCGCAGTTCCAAACACACCAGAAAAAGCACCAAAAATAGCTGCAAGCACCACCATCGTACCTAGGCTATTAGTCCACTGTCTAGCTGCAGCTGCTGGAGCGAGTAACATCGCACTCATTAAAACTACACCTACGGTTTGCAAACCTATCACAATAGCAAGAACGATAAAAAAGCTGATCAATCCATCAATAAAGCGCGTATTGAATCCTAAAGTCATCGCATAATTTTTATCAAAAAGAAGCAATTTAAATTCCTTCCAAAACAAAAACATCACTACTAGACTTATGCCTGTCACAATAATCATAACAAGCACATCACTTTCTACTAAAGTCGCTGCCTGACCGAATAGGTATTTATCTAATCCGGCCTGATTTGCATCTGGTTGTTTTTTTAAATAACTCAAAACCAATTCACCAAAACCAAAAAACAAACTCAAAATAAGCCCTAAAGCTGTATCGGTTTTTAAATGTGTTTTAGTTACAATTCCTCGTATCCAGACCGTTCCTATAAATCCACTGACTAATGCGCCTAGAAGTAATACATTAGAATCTTTTAATCCTGTAAATAGAAAAGCTAGAGCTATTCCAGGTAACGCTGCATGAGAAATTGCATCGCCTAAAAGACTTTGTTTTCTCAACACTGCAAAACTTCCTAGCATACCACAAATAGCACCTAAAACAGCTGTTCCCAGTGTTATGGTGCGTAACGTGTAATCTGTAAAAAAGTCTACTAGTTCCATTAACTTATCCCAACCTTCCTAAAGGGAAGTAATTTTTTTAATCTTATTGTTATTCTTATCTCGCTTTCGCGAAAGCGAGATCTATTTATAATTCACTTTAAATATTCAAGTTGAAGTTCGAATTCGAGTTCAAACGCTACTGTTGCACTGCAACTTTATAATTAATTCCATAAGTCTTAGTCAAATTATCATCATTAAAGATGTCTTTTACTGGACCAGTTGCA
>NZ_MAAX01000037.1:0-573 GCF_002162835.1 Nonlabens dokdonensis | reverse complement strand
CATTTAAAAAAGAATTATGGCCGCGAATATATGGGCATCGTGCGCAGCACCTTCTTAATTAATGACCAAGGTATATTAGTTAATGAGTGGCGCAAAGTGAAAGTGAAAGAACACTTAGATGAAGTACTCGAAGCTGTCAGCCAGCTCTAAGTTATTGAGCGAGTAAAAAAACTTTTAATCACGTTTTTTTTACAAAAAATGCAGCAAGCCTTGGCCTGTCTTGGCTAAGGCTTTTTTCCACAAAGTTATCCACATCTTCTGCACAATTAATCAACATTTTATCCACTTGCCATTTCATTAAAAACACACTATCTTGTGGTCTAGATGAAACGCAACCACTACAGCTTGTGGTTTTCGTTTTTAAGCACTTACTCTAGATCAACGCAGGATATCAGCATTATGACAAGCGAAGCAGCCGTCCAAACCACCCCCAATTCGTCAGAACAAAGTCAATATCAAGTTATCCGTCGTAACGGCCAAGTTACTTCTTTTGATGGCAGTAAAATTTCTATTGCTATCACCAAGGCATTTTTAGCTGTTGAAGGCAGTTCAGCACAAGATAGTGACCGTATC